>CAQVQZ010000004.1 GCA_948902155.1 uncultured Oscillibacter sp. | reverse complement strand
TCGGACCTGGGGGCCGACATGGTGGTGGGGAGCCTCATCAAGAACCCCGGCGGCGGCCTGGCCCCCATCGGCGGCTACATCTGCGGCACGAAGGAATGCGTGGAGCGCTGCGCCTACCGCCTCTCCGCCCCCGGCCTGGGCCAGGAGGTGGGGGCCAACCTGGGCCTGATGCCCGCCTTTTACCAGGGCCTGTTCCTGGCCCCCACGGTGGTAGCCGGGGCGCTGAAAGGGGCCATCTTCGCCGCCAACATCTACGAAAAACTGGGCTTCCCCTGCGTCCCCGGCGCGGCGGAGGAGCGGCACGACATCATCCAGGCCGTGACCCTGGGCAGCCCGGAGGCCATGACGGCCTTCTGCCGGGGCATCCAGGCGGCGGCGCCGGTGGACAGCTACGTGACCCCGGAGCCCTGGGCCATGCCGGGCTATGACAGCGAGGTCATCATGGCCGCAGGGGCCTTCGTCCAGGGGAGCAGCATCGAGCTCTCCGCCGACGGCCCCATCCGCCCGCCCTATGCGGTGTATTTCCAGGGCGGATTGACCTGGTATCACGCCAAGCTGGGCATCCTGATGAGCCTGGAAAAGCTGGTGGAGGCGGGGCTGGTCCGCCTGCCGGAGGGGGGAAAACGCTGTGAGGCTGCAAAGCGCGATTTTTGACATGGACGGCACCCTGCTGGACTCCATGGGCATGTGGCGGACCCTGGGCGCGGCCCTGGCCCAGCGCCACGGGAAGACGGCCCCGCCGGACCTGAACCAGCGGGTGGCCTCCCTGGGCCTCTGGGAGGGGACCGCCTACTGCAAGGAGGTCTGCGGCCTCCCCGGCACGGTGGAAGAGCTGGTCAGCGAGATTTGGGGCCAGATCGAGGACTTCTACCGGAACCGGGTGGAACCCAAACCCGGCGTGGTGAAATTCCTCTCTCTTTTGAAGATGGAGGGGGTATGGATGTACGTAGCCACTGCCACGGACCGCCCCCTGGCGGAGGCGGCTTTACGCCACGCAGGCATCGACGGCTATTTCCGCGGCATCATCACCAGCAAGGAGGCGGGCCAGACCAAGCGGGAGGGCCCGGAGATCTACGAGCGGGCCATGCGCCGCCTCCAGTCCAACAAGAAGGACACAGTGGTGTTCGAGGACGCCCTCCACGCCCTTCAGACGGCGAAGGCGGCGGGCTTCCGGACGGCGGCGATCTACGACCCCTCGGAGCCGGACCAGGCGGAAATGCGCCGCCTGGCGGATTATTACATTGAGTCCTTCGAGGAGATGTTCGAGACGGAACACCTGACGTGAAACCCCAAATTCCCCATACCGGCAACCATTCAAGCACAAAAGAGCGACGCAGTTTTCACTGCGCCGCTCTTCGTATAGCAAAACGGACTTATTCCTCCGGCGGAGCGATGACCACCACGGAGGGCGGCTCTTCCGGCGCCGCCGGTTCCACGGGCACCTCGGCGGGCCCGGAGGCCGGGACGTTGGCCGGTTCGTCGGTACTGCCGGGGACGATGGGGTCCTGCTCCACCGGCGTGCCGGGCACGCCCGGAATCACGCCGCCGGTGCTGACATCGCCTTCACCCTCCGTCTTGGAGGGTCCCACCAGCACCAGCCGGTTCCGGGACTTGTAGTCGCTGATGTCCTCCACCTCGCTGGATACCAGAGCCCCGCTGCCGTCGAACACGTTGCGGTAGGTCCGGACCTTGTAGCCGGTGTAGGGCGTCACCTTCACCTGCCGCGCGCCGGGGGCCAGGGTCGGGTCCAGCTGCTCCACTTCCTCAAAGGGCGTGGTGGAGAGGGTTTCATAGGTCATTTTCACCGTCAGGTCGTCGGTCCGGGTTCCCCAGAGCTGGACGGTGAGATAGGCGTTTTCATACTTGGCGACGATCTTGAGAGGGTACTTGGTGTTGTTCGTAAACTTGTAATCCGGACCGCCCCAGGAAACCGTGGCGTCCATGCCCCGGGTGATATAGGCGGGGATGTAGCGGTGTGCGTAGCGTTCCGTAATCTCCAGATTCGCCAAGAGGCACGCATAGTAGAGGGTCGAGGAGGGCTGGCACACGCCGCCGCCGATCTCGTCCACAGTCTCCCCCTGGACGTAGGCGGGCGCGGCCTTATACCCCTTCTCAACGGTCCGCTGGCCCACGGTCTCGTTGTAGGAAAACACGTCCCCGCTGTTAAGCACCGTGCCGTTGAAAGCGGCGGAGGCCAGTTTCACATTGGACACCCGGGCGGCGGTGCCGCCCACATGGGTGGTACACTCTCCCAAAAGGTCCCGGAAGAGCACGGCCTTCAAATCCTCCGCCGTGATCTCCGGCTGCTGGATATCGGCGGGAATCGAAATCGTCTCCCCCGGCGCGGCGGCGTTCAGCGCCCGCTGGGCGGAGGCGGTGTCAAAGGACGCTCCCATCTGCTCCGGGACGATCTCCCCGGCGGCGGCGTCATAGGAGGCGTTTTTCATCTCGCCGGCCACCGCCGCGTGGACCTGCTGGATAGACAGCTCCTCCGCCTCCCGGCGGTCAAACTCGATCTGCGCCGTCCGCTCCCCGGCGGCCACGGCCTTCTCCAGCGCCGCCCCCAGGGCGTTGGCGCCGATGCTCCGCCCGTTGGCCTGCTTGGTCAGTAAAATCTCGCTGTCGGAAACCTCATAGCTCCCGTCCCGAGGCTCCCGGGCCAGCTCCTCCGCCAGCCGGGCCACCCCGGCCTGAAAAATCTCCTCGTCCCGGTCCGCCACGGACAGCCCGCCCTCGCCGGACTCGGTGAGGATGGAGAGCACCCGCGCTCCCCGGCTGAAGAAGGGAGCGGCGTTCTGCTCCTCAAAATGCCTCTGGGCGATACCCCGGCAGCGCTCCTCCGTGTAGCCCAGTTCCGCCAGAGTGATGGAAACCGGCCCGGCCTCTTCCGGCCAGCCCTCCTCCGCCGCCGTCTGAGCGGTAGAGACGGAAACCGTCTGTCCCGGTAAAGAGGAAGCCAGCATCTGCGCCGCCTGCTCCACGGAAAGTCCGCCCACCGCCACGCCGCTGATGGTCTCATTCGGATAAAACACCGTCCGGGACCCCGCCCAAGCGCAGAGGGCGGAGTAAGCCCCGGCCATAATAGCGACGGTCAAAGCCAGCGCGATAAACAGCGCGCTGCCGCCGCCCTTTTGAACCCGGCTCCCACCCGTTTTCATTTGTTTGACTTCATTTGTCACCTGTGCCATGAAGCCCCTCCTGCTGCCGCTAGGATATTGGAAACCAGCCCCACACAACAGGCTGTTTCTCTCTCTCGTTATTCTAGCACATTCCCAAGGAAAAAAAGATTACAATCTAATAACAAAAAGGTCCTATTTGGAAACAATCAAAAAAACAAGCCGCTTCTCATCCCAAAAAGTCCCCAAACCACCCCCCAAAAATCCCCTTCACCCACCAGCCAGAGCGCCAGCGGAAAGAGGAGCAAGTCAATTCGACGCCCACCAAAACCCCCGCTAGCACCACGCCGCGGGCAAAGACCTTCCTATCAAACCCCACACTATATCGCGCCCCACGTCTCTCGTAGCCCCCGTTTTAACTAACCGTCTTTTTCTCTTTTGGACCGTGCACGGCCCGTTTTCTCTTTTTCTGCGCCCAGAAAAAGAGAAAATGGGGGGTGCAAAGCACCAGCCATCTTCATGGCTGACCCCTCCCCCTCCGGGGAATGCGTATCGTCATCACGATTTCCTCCTCCGTATCCTCCCGGAGGCACTTCGCCTCCACCCCGGCCTCCCGGACAATGCGAAGCCCCCGGTCCACGCTGTTCAAAAACAGCCGCACATCCTTGAGGATGTAAGTTCTCCTCCCCGCCGGAGGCGTGGCCTGCAACTCCTCCAGCCGCCGCTCGATGTACTGCTCCGTCTGGGCCACGTTGAGCTGCCGGTCCGCCGCCCGCCGCGCCGCCGCCAGGCGCTCCTCCTCGTCCTCCAGCCGCAGCAGAGCCCGGGCGTGGCGCTCCGTCAGCCCCCGCTCCAGCAGCAGGGCCTGGCAGGCCGGGGACAGCCGCAGGAGCCGCAGCTTGTTGGCCACCGCCGAGGCCGACCGCCCCAGCTGCGCCGCCGCCTCTTCCTGGGTAGCCCCGGTGCGGCGGAGATAGCCGGCAATGGCGGCGGCTTCCTCGAAATAGTGGAGGTCCTGCCGCTGCAAATTCTCCACCAGCGCCAGCAGGGCGGACTCCCGCTCGTCCACCTCCGCCTCGATGCAGGGCACCGTCTCCAGCCCCGCCAGCCGGGCCGCCCGGAGGCGGCGCTCCCCCGCCACCAGCTCCCAGCCGTCCACCCGCCGCCGGACCGTC
Source organism: uncultured Oscillibacter sp. (assembly GCA_948902155.1). The sequence continues at coordinate 29,223 of CAQVQZ010000004.1, read as the reverse complement.
AGCGGCTGCAGGATGCCGTGCCGCCGGATGGACGCCGCCAGCTCCCGCAGCCCCGCCTCGTCAAACAGCCGCCGGGGCTGCCGGGGATTGGGCTGGATGGACTCCACGCCCAGCCGCAGCACCCGCTTCTCTTCACTTCCCCCCATGGGACCGCCTCCTTCCAATTTGTCCCATTCTATCGAAAACCCGGCGAAAAAACATGGGGAATCTGTCGGCGGCGGAAATACGGCTTGCATAGGGCGGAAAAAACAGATATAATACCGTTAAGGAGGTGCTGTGTATGCCCACAGAGAAGGACTACAAGATGATTGAGAAAGCCACATTGTATGACTTGCGTCTGCTTTTCAGCACCGGAGAAAAGGACACCTACACCAGAGAAGAAATCGTGGAGCTCTTGGACAAAATCGCTCTGGCCAAAGACCAGGAGTAAAACCGAAGGACCCGGCGGGGACTGCCCGCCGGGTCCTTCTCTTCTTTTCATCCATGGCAAGAGGCCCGCAGCCTCGGAGCCGAACGCTCCGCGAAACAGCCGCTTACGCCTTCTGCTGCTTTTTGGGATGGGCAATGGTGACGATGCCCTCGATGGCCAGGATGATCGCCAGGACCACCAGCAGCACGCCGATAATGGCCTGGACATAGGGGCCCCAGTCCGCGCCGCCGGCGGAAATCAGGGCGACCTGGTTCTTGGTGTTGATGAGCAGGGAGAAGATGGTGACGATGAGCATGAAGCCCATGGGAATCAGGAACATCTTGTTGTTCTTGCCGATGTTGCCCAGCCAGGTAGCCACGGCCAGCAGGCCCAGAGCCGCCAGCAGCTGGTTGGCCGAGCCGAACAGCGCCCAGATCTTCTCATACCCGTTCAGGCCCAGCAGCACGCCCAGCACCACGGTGATGCCGGTGGAGACGTACATATTGGACAGAACCTTCTTGTAGCCGGTGACGTTCTCCGGGGTCTCGCCCTTGCTGGCGTCCAGCCAGAACTCCTGGAACATGAACCGGGCCAGACGGGTGGCGGTGTCCAGAGAGGTCAGGCAGAAGGCGGAGTAGGTCAGCACCAGCAGGGTGTAGAGGATGCTGTAGGTGCCGGGGATGGTGTCGTCGATCATGTGGGCCAGGCCGCCGCCGAAGATCGCGGTAGCGCCCGCCAGCTTGGCATCGGGATTCGCGGCGTTCCAGCTGTAGGCATAGGCCACGGCGCACAGGGTCAGGATGGCCAGGACGCACTCCAGAAGCATGCCGCCGTAGGCGATGGGCTTCGCGTCGGTCTCCTTATCCAGCTGCTTGGAGGTGGTGCCGGAGGAGACCAGCGAGTGGAAGCCTGAAATCGCGCCGCAGGCGATGGTGGTAAACAGGACGGGGAAGATGGGGTTGCCCGCGCCGGTGTCGGGGTTGGTGACCACGAAGGTGTTCACGGTGGCCATGCTGCCCATGTCGGGCCGGGCCAGGACCACCGCCACCACGGCCAGGGCCAGCATGGCATACAGCAGGAAGGAGCTCAGATAGTCACGGGGCTGGAGCAGAATCCAGACCGGAGTGACGGAGGCGATGGCGATGTAAATGCCGCAGATCCACATCCAGGCGTCCTTGCTCAGATAGATGGGGTGGAAGTTCATGCCGATGGCAATGATGACCACGATGGCGACCACGCCGATGACGCTGGCCACGCCCATGGGGGCGTTGCGCCGGTACACCAGGAAGCCGAAGACGATGGCGATGGCGATGAACAGCAGGGACACCATGGCCACCCGGGCGTTGGCCTCCGAGGCGGCGTAATCCACCGCGCCCGCCTCGGTAAAGGTGGCGCCGAAGGTGCCGGCCACGATGGAGGCGAAGGCCGCCACCACCAGGATCAAGGTCAGGTAAGCGAAGGTCAAAAACAGCATCTTGGCCCGCTTGCTCATATTCAGGGAAATGATCTCGCCGATGGACTTGCCGTCGTGGCGGACGGAGGCGAACAGGGCGCCGAAGTCATGGACGCCGCCGAAGAAAATGCCGCCGATCAAAATCCACAGCGTGCAGGCAAGCCAGCCGAAGCCCGCCGCGTTGATGGGGCCGGTGATGGGGCCCGCGCCGGCGATGGACGAGAAGTGGTGGCCCATCAGGATGGGGGCCTTGGCGGGGACGTAGTCGATGCCGTCCTCCAGGGCGTGGGCCGGGGTGGGCTTGTCAAGCTCGCCGACGCCCCACTGCTTGCACAGCCAGCGGCCATAGAAGATATAACCGCAGACCAGCACAGCGACGCTGATGATCAGAAGTACCAATCCGTTCATGAAAACACTCTCCCTCTTTCATGATTCACGTTTCGGGGGCGGGGCCCCCAGGTTCATTTGGAGGCGAAGTTGGCCTCCAGGGTCTTCCGGGCCCCTCTCCCGGCTGGATTGGAGAGGAAGGTCCGGGTGGAACATTCCATTGCTGCTATATGAAACTCCATCCAGCCATGGAGCGACAGCCGATAGTTTTTGTGGAAACGGGTCCGTTTCAGGAGCTTCTTCGCCTCCGGGTCGATGGTCTCCGCCAGAATGATCAGCGTGACAAAGGAGCTCATGTGCTCCTTGTGGGGCCTGATCTGGGCCAGCCCGGTCTTTAAGGCCAGGTCCAGCTGCGCCCGGGCCTGGGCGGCGTCCAGGTGGTCCGCCACGTAGAAATAGGTATAGTCGTGCTGTTCCGTGGCGTAGAACAGCTTATCCCGCCGGACGAGGTAATGCTCATCCCGGAGAAAGTAGTGGGCCGCGGCGGGGAACGCGCCGCCCTCCACGTCCCTGGTGAGGTCGTAGTTGTGGGAGTAGGCGTTCATCAGTTTTTCAAAGCATTCCTGGGGGGTCCTCTCCATACCGGCCTCCGTTTCGTCTGCGCGTGCCCATCGTTTTCCAGGGAAAACGATGGGGAAGGGGACGTCCCCTTCCTGAGATTCCGGCGAAGAACCTCAGTGTGCGATTGCATTATACACCCCCGTTTTCCATTTGTTAAGGGGGTCCCGGCAAATTTGTGTACAATTTGTGAATAAGCATAGGAAAATTGTTGGTTTTGGCAAAACTCCCCGGTTCTATTTCAAAAATTCAGGATATTACATACAAAAACCACCGGCGTTTTTTGTATAAAACACCGGTGGTTTCGCGAGTCCCAGCTGGTTTTAGTCCTGAAGTGTATTAATGAGATGCTTCATATGGATGCTCATGGCGTACCGGGCCCCGGCCTCGTCCCGCTTGAGCAGGAAGTCCAGAATCATCCGGTTGTCGCCCAGGGCGATGTCCTGCATCGTCTGGCGGCTGGGGGAAATCTGCATGATCTCGTCCACCGCACCGTTGATGATGGGGTACAGCCGCCGCATATACTCGTTGTGGGAGGCCCGGATAATGGCCCAGTGGAACTCCTGGTCCGCCAGGGGCCAGTTGCCGCCCTCGGCGGCGATGCGCTCCACCCGGCGGGCCTTCTTGCAAATCTGCTCCAGCTCGTCGTCGCTGGCCCGCTTGCAGGCCAGGGCCACGGTGGCCGGCTCGAAGATCAGCCGCATCTCAAAGAGGTCCTTGGCCCGCACCCGGGAGCGGATGCCCGCCAGGGCCGTCAGGTCCACGCCGGGGGCGGGGAGGTTTTCCGCCACGAAGGTGCCCTTGCCCCGCCGGATGTCCAGCACTCCCTGGGCCACCAAAAAGGAAATCGCCTCCCGCAGGGTAGTGCGGCTGACGCCCACCGCCTCGCTCAACTCGTTTTCGTTGGGCAGCTTGCTCCCCGGAGGGTAGCGGCGCTCCTCTACAATCCATTCATACATACGGTCCGCCGTCTGTTCCGACAGCTTGGCGCGCTTGCCTTCCATAGGCGCTCCTCCCTTCTCCGGCGCCGCCGCCGGACGCTGACACTCTATGCGATGCTTTCACTATACCGCGTTTTCGCGAAAAAAACAAGAAGGCTCTTGACAGCATATGGGATTTAGTATAAAATGACATCATACAACTAATTTGCTTAATAGACAACCTGTTGACGGATTCTGGAAGGAGGGACCCGCTTTGACCGCCCGTTTTCCCCACCGCCTCACCATCGTCACCGGGCACTACGGCACCGGAAAGACCGAGTTTTCCGTCAATCTGGCCCTGGCGCTGGCTGCGGAAGGGGAGCGGGTTGCCCTGGCGGACCTGGACATCGTGAATCCCTACTTCCGCTCCCGGGAGCGCCGGGAGCTGCTGGAGGCGGCGGGGGTCCGCCTCATCGCCACGCCCCAGGCCCTGGCGGACGCGGACGTGCCCGCCCTTCCGGCGGAGCTCTCGTCCATCTTTGAGGACCGGACGGTCCGGGGCGTGCTGGACGTGGGCGGCGACCCCTCCGGAGCCCGGGTGCTGGCCCGGTACCGGCCCAAGATTCTGCAAGAGGACCACCAGCTCCTCTACGTCGTCAACGCCAACCGGCCGGAGGTCCGAACGCCGGAGGCCACCCTTCAATACCTCCGGGGCATCGAGGCCGTCACCGGCCTGTCCTGTGCGGGCCTGGTGAACAACACCCACCTCTGCGGCGAGACCACGCCGGAGGATATCCGCCGGGGCGCGGCCCTGGCGGAAGCCGTCTCCCAGGAGACCGGCATTCCGGTGGTCTGCCACACGGCGGAGGCCCGCCTCCTGGACCAGCTCCGGGATCTGGACCCCTTCCCCATGGAAATCCGGATGAAAAAACCTTGGGAAATCCTATAGAATCAGAGGAAAGGAGATCATGCACCATGGCAATCCACCTCACCTTCCGCCAGGACCGCTGCAAGGGCTGCGGGCTCTGCGTCACCGCCTGCCCCAAGCACATTCTGGCCCTGGAGGGCGGCACCAACGTCAAGGGCTACCACCCCGCGGCCTGCACGGACGAAGCCGCCTGCATCGGCTGCGCCAGCTGCGCGAAGATGTGCCCCGATTCCATCATCACCATTGAAAAAGACTGAAAGGAGCCGCGTCCCATGAAACGAGAAATCTGGAAGGGCAGCGAGGCCATCGCTGAGGCCGCCATCCGGGCGGGCTGCCGCTGCTTCTTCGGCTATCCCATCACCCCCCAGAACGAGATTCCCGAGTACATGTCCCTCCACATGCCCCAGAGCGGCGGCGTCTTCGTCCAGGCGGAGTCGGAGCTGGCCGCCGTCAACATGGTATACGGCGCGGCGGCCTCCGGCGTGCGGGCCATGACCTCCTCCTCCTCCCCCGGCGTGAGCCTGAAGCAGGAGGGCATCAGCTATATGGCCGCCTGCCAGCTGCCCGCCGTCATTGTGAACGTCATGCGGGGCGGCCCGGGCCTGGGGTCCATCCAGCCCGCCCAGGGGGACTATTTTCAGGCCACCCGGGGCGGCGGCAACGGGGATTACCGCACCGTCACCCTGGCCCCCGCCAACATCCAGGAGGCGGCGGACCTGACCCAGGAGGCCTTCGACATCGCCGACCAGTACCGCAACCCCGTGGTGGTGCTGGCGGACGGCCTCATCGGCCAGATGATGGAGCCCATCGTCTGGAAGGAGCGCACCCCCCGCCAGCTTCCCGGGAAAACCTGGGCCGCTTGCGGTCGGGGCAACCGGGACCACAACAACTTTATCACCTCCCTCCTCATCGACGCCCCCGCCTGCGAGGCCCACAACCTGGAGCTGAACAAGAAGGTCCTGGAAATGGAGAAGAACGAGTGCCGCTGGGAAGAGATTCTGATGGAGGACGCCGAGCTGGTCCTGGTGGCCTACGGCACACCCTCCCGCGTGGCCCAGACGGCGGCGGAGAAGCTTCGTGCGCAGGGCGTCAAGGCCGGCGTGTTCCGCCCCATCACCCTCTGGCCCTATCCTTACGCGCGGCTGAAGGAAATCGCCGGACTGGACCGGGTGAAGGCGTTCCTCACCGTGGAAATGAGCCTGGGCCAGATGCTGGACGACGTGAACCTGGCCGTGGCGGAGCGGAAGCCCGTGCGGTTCTATGGCCGCTGCGGCGGCAAGATTCCCGGCGTGTCCGAGGTGGAACGGGCCGCGCTGGAAGCCTGGAAGGAGGTCCAGTGAAATGACGACGATCTATCAGAAGACCAAGGGCTTACAGGACACGGAGCTCCACTACTGCCCCGGCTGCGCCCACGGCATCGTACATAAGCTCATCGGCGAGGTCCTGGAGGAGATGGACGCCCTGGGGACGGCCATCGGCATCTGCCCCGTGGGCTGCGCCGTCTTCGCGGGGAACTACTTTTCCTTCGACACCATCGAAGCCGCCCATGGCCGGGCCCCGGCGGTGGCTACCGCCGTGAAGAGGACCCATCCCACCCAGCCGGTGTTCACCTATCAGGGAGACGGCGACCTGGCCTCCATCGGCGCGGCGGAGATTGTCCACGCCGCCATGCGGGGGGAGAAGTTCACCACCATCTTCATCAACAACGCCATTTACGGCATGACGGGAGGCCAGATGGCCCCCACCACCCTCATCGGCCAGAAGGCCACCACCGCCCCCCTGGGCCGCACCAAGGAGCAGGCGGGCATGCCCATCCGGGTGGCCGAGATGCTCTCCACCCTGGACGGCTGCGTCTACGCCGAGCGGGTCTGCGTCACGGACATCCCCCACCTGAACAAGACCAAGAAGGCCCTGAAAAAAGCCTTCGCCCGGCAGATGGCCGGAGACGGGTTCACCTTTATCGAGGTTCTGGCGGCGTGCCCCACCAACTGGGGCATGGAGATCGACGAGGCCAACCAGTGGCTCATGGAGAACATGGCGGCTTACTATCCCCTGGGCGTCATCAAGGATACGGAGGCGACGTGAGATGAAAAAGGAAGTCATTCTGTCCGGCTTCGGCGGCCAGGGCGTCATGTCCATCGGGAAGAACCTGGTGGAGGCCGCCGTGGCGGAGGACCTGGAGGCGTCCTGGGTTCCCTCCTACGGCCCGGAGATGCGGGGCGGCACCGCCAACTGCACCGTCATCATCAGCGACGAGCGCATCGGCGCGCCGCTGGTGGAAAGCCCCAGCGAGATCATCGCCATGAACCGGGCGGCCCTCGCCAAGTTTGAAAAGCGGGTCGCCCCCGGCGGCACGGTCTTCGTCAACAGCAGCATCGTTCCCGACAAGGTGAGCCGGGAGGACGTGAAGGCGGTCTATGTCCCCTGCGACGAGATCGCCATGGAGCTGGGCAACCCGAAGGTGGCCAACATGGTCATGCTGGGGGCCTACGTCGCCGCCACCGGGGCGCTGAAGCAGGAGACCATCGAGGCTATGATCGCCCATATGTTCACAGGGGCCAAGGCCAAGCTGGTGCCCCTGAACCTGGAGGCCCTTCACCGGGGCATGGCCTGCGCGTAGGCCGGTCCGCCCAAGCGCGAGGAAACGAAAAAACGTCCGGGCACGGTTTTGCGCCGTACCCGGACGTTCTCTTTTCAGGAAGCGGCCTCACGCGAAGGTCACGACGGTCCCGGCCTTCCCCGCCAGGGCGTCGATGGCCATGTCCAGGGAGGTGATGATGGCCTTTTTGCTGGGGTTGCTGCGGACGAATTTCATGGCGGCTTCCACCTTGGGCAGCATGCTGCCGGAGGCGAAGTGGCCTTCCTCCACATACTGGGACGCCTCCGCCAGGGACATGTGGGACAGCCCCGTCTGCTCCGGCGTGCCCCAGTGGATCGCCACTTTCTCCACCTCCGTCAGAATCATCAGCACGTCGGCGTCCACCTGCTCCGCCAGCAGCTCCGCCGCGAAGTCCTTGTCAATGACCGCCGCCACGCCCTCCAGGTCGCCCCGGGGGGTCTCCACCACCGGGATACCCCCGCCGCCGCAGGTGACCACGATGGTGTTGTCCCACAGGTTCCGCACCTGGTCGATCTCCACGATTCGCCGGGGCATGGGGGAGGGGACCACCCGGCGGTAGCCCCGCCCGGCGTCTTCTTTCATGGTGAAACCCTTCTCCCGCCGGAGGGTCTCGGCCTCCTCCGCGGTGTAAAACTGGCCGATGGGCTTGGTGGGGTTTTGAAACGCCGGGTCGCCCTTCTCCACCACCATTTGGGTCACCAGGCTCACCACGGGAATGTTCCGGTTCCGCTTGGCCAGGGCGTACCGCAGGGCCTGCTGGATGTGGTAGCCGATATAGCCCTGGCTCATGGCCCCGCAGACGTCAAAGGGCATCACCGGCACCACGTCCTTGGCGGTCTCGCTGGCCAGGAGGATGCGGCCCACCTGGGGGCCGTTGCCGTGGACGATGGCCACCTCGTAGCCGCCGGCGCTGAGCTCGGCGATGTGCTCGCAGGTCTTCTTCACCACGTTCCGCTGAGCCTCCGCCGTAGCGCCGCTGTCCTTGGACTGGAGGGCGTTGCCGCCCAGGGCAATGACTAACTTTTCCGCTTTTTCCATAATTCGCTCCTTTTCCGGTAAGCGGCGGTTCCGCCGCTGGAATCGCGCCGGATTCGTTCCGCGCCGGGGGACGGCGCGGCATCCTCGCCCATTCAGTGTTTCACCACGCGGCCATTCCATCCGCCGGAGGGCGGAAAATCCAGCGAAAATGCCAACAGCATCTGCTGGTTCTGCAATTCGGTTCCGTTCACGCTTCCAAAGGCTGGGGATTAGCTCGTCTGAATGATTTAAAAGAAATACTTCCTGACCGATATGTTACAACTATATATAGCACAAAACGAATTGGTCCAAACGATTCTCTTATCTCCATATTCTCAGGCCCATGAAAGCCCACTACTCCATCTATTCTTTTGTTACGATCATATATAGAATAATAACACACAATATTTGGAAGCTCTTCCGCGCCGCAAAAAAGGTCCGCCTTTGGCAGGATGTCAAAAAATCCCGCGAAATTTTGGGAGGTCCCGGCAGGGGCTTTTTCTTGCATGGGCCCCCTGGCTGTGGTATCCTAATTCAAATAAAGATGTTTGGGGGCGCGGCTTATGTTGGTATTGGATTTCATCAACGCCGGCAACGGCGATTCCATTCTGGTTCAGGAGCTGGAGGGCGGCGCGCGGCGCTTCGCCATGCTGGTGGACTGCGGGCACGACAACCTCGTCCGGGACGACCACCCCGCGCCCTTGGACCCCCGTTCCCAGCGGATCTACGCCGGGGACTTCCTGCGCAAGCAGGGCATTGACCGCCTGGACATCCTTCTGGCCACCCATTTCCACCGGGACCACATCGGCGGCCTGGGCCGGGTGCTGGAGGCCGTGACGGTGGACAAACTGATGGCCACCTACGTCCCCCCCGAGGGAAACGGTCCCCTGGACCCCGACGGGGACAATGGCCTCCCCGGCGCGGCCCGGAACCTGCTCCGCTGCCTGGACATCTACGCTGCGGCCCTCCGGGACCATCCCGGCCGGGTCCGGGAGTTCGTGGAGCTGCCTGGGGACAAGGTGGAGACGCTCCAGTTGACGGAGGAGCTGTCCATGGAAATCTACGCCGGGGAACCGGCGCTGTACCCCCGGCAGAAGGCGGTCTATGACGCGGCCTTCCGGGGGGAGCGGAACCGGCACGACCTGATGCGCTGGACGAAGTCCATGAACATCTCCAGCCTCCGCCAGCGGCTCCACTACCACGGGAAGGAGATCGTTCTGGGCGGCGACATGTACGGCGCGGTCTGGGACAACGACACCCTGGCCCCCTGCGACATCCTCAAGCTGCCCCACCATGCCTCCCTGACCTCCAGCACCCGGAAGTCCGTCAGCCGTCTGGCCCCCAAGACGATTGTCGTCTGCGTGGCGGCGGGCCGTCCGGACGAGCGGCCCCACCCTTACATCATCTCCATGCTCCGGGAGTACACGGAGGACGTGCGCTTCACGGACGCGGTGGGCATTCCCGGATTGGTGGAGCCGGAGTTCCACGAATCGGTCCATATCGAGATTCCGTAGTTCCTTTTTCTCGAGGGACTGTAACGACACTTGATTTTGCGAAGCAAAATCTTGGTGGAGTACGTCCCCGAAGGGGGAAAAGGAACCGAAAAAGAGCTTTCGCGCGCTCTGGGGGTCCCGAGGTCCACCAAGCCGAAGCGACGGCAACGGAGGATTTGCGAAAAAAAGCGGCAGGCACAAACCGTGTCTGCCGTTTTTGGCGTTTTCAGCGGGAGCCGGGGCGGTTTTTCCGCTGGGCGGCGAAGATGTTCTGGGTGATTTTTTCCTCGTCGGCCTCGGTCATCTCCAGGAACTGGCATCCGTACTCATACCGCCCCTCTTCCTTCTCAATGACCCGCAGAACCTGGCAGTACATGATGGACGGGTCCCGGTCCTCCATGAGCCGGACGGTCAGGAGGAGCTTGTCCCCCTCCCAATACTGCTGGTCCGAGGAAATGCCCGCGCCGCCGACGCTGATGTTCAGCAGGCGGCAGGGTTTCTCTCCGGCGTTCCGGCCGATGAACTTCGTGACGCTGGCCTCGATGTCGGTATCCAGGCGGAAGAACGCCCGGTCGTTTCCCACCCGGGCCACGTAGAGCCGGGACACCAGCCAGATGTGCTTGGGCTGGGGGCTGATGTAGCCCTCCATGTAGACGGCCTTCCGCAGGTGGTCATGATAGCCCCGGATGCGGACGCGGATAGGCGTCTCGCTCTCCATAGACAGCTCCGTCTCCGAGTATTGGTGGAGCTCCGCCATCTCTCCCCGGTGGTTCATCAGCTTGGCGACGAAGAGCAGCTGCCCGTCAAAGGTGGTTACCTCCACCCGCATATGGGAGTAGCATTCCCGTTCCGGCTCCTCCGGCGGCGGAGCAGGCGCTTCCGCCTCCCGCTTTTTCCAAAAATCCAAGAATCCCACGCGATATCTCCTCTCTCCTGAACGGCCCCAGGCCCTGTTTTCCAAATGCCATTATAGCCCGCCTCCGGCAGAAAGGCAAGAGCGATTTCAGTAGTGGGAAAGGCGGAGGGCCGCCCCTCCGCCTCTTGTTTACGCAAACAGCCCGTTAAAGCTCACGACCGCCTCTCCGGCGTTGTCGCCTACCGCCAGCATGACGTAATTCCCGCTGCTGACGATCTGGGAGCCGTTCTTCCATCCCTCGATGGTCTCCGGATACCACGCCCCGCCGGGGTTGCCGTCGTCGCCCACCTGATAGTCGATCCGGGCCTGGAAGATGTCCTTCACCGCCTGGACGTCCTCGCTGTTCTCCACTTCCACCAGGGCGATCTCGCCCACGGCGGCGGAGATGGCGGCGGCGTTCACCAGGCACTGCTTGGTGGAGATTTCCGACAGTCCGGGATAGAAGCTGTCCAGCAGCTCCCCTTCCAGGGCCATCAGCGCCGGCCACTCGTGCTCTTCCAGCAACGTGTCGTAAAATTCGGTCAGGTTCACGTCCTTCGCCGCGCCCGCGTCCGGGGCCGCGGTGTCCTTGCTTCCGCAGGCGGTCAGGGCCAGGGCCAGCGCCAGAACCAGCGCAAAGATTTTCATTTTCATGTGTCATTCTCCTTGTGTCAAAATGGTTTGTTTGAACTTGCTTCCGATGCTTTGACGGAAGCGCCGCGAAAAAGGTTCCCGGTTTTTCGAAAAAACTGCGCAAAAAGGGGACGGCGTATGCCGTCCCCCATGATCGCGCCGTCCCTTACGCCTCGTCCTCCAGCTGGAAGGCGGACTGGACGAAAGCGTCCACCTCCTCCAGGGTGTCGAAGCAGGCGATGGCTACCTGGTTGCCCATGGTGCCCGCCAGAGCGTCGGGCATCCGGGTGAAGAGCCGGGCGTGCTGGCCGCAGCGGGCCTCCAGCTGGGGCAGGCTGAGGACATAGCGGTTCTCGTCCCGCCGCCCGGCGTAGACGCAGTAGCTGTGAGGGCCGTCGTAGCTGTGGCGCAGCTCGTCGAAAGCCACCATGTCCGCCCAGATCTGGTACACGTCCGCGCTCTGGCCGAAGTTCAGCATGTCCGGGGTAAAGCCCCCGGCGGGGCGCATGTTGACCTCCAGGGCCGCGATGTCCCCCACCCGGCCCAGGCCCGGCTTGTCCTCCGTCAGGCGGAAAAACTCCAGGTGAAAGAACCGGCTGGCGGCCCCGAAAGCTTTCAGCGTGGCCTTGCCCGCAGCCTCCACGTCGGCGGGGACCTCTTTATCTACGTAATAATAGGTGGGCACGCCCTCGTTGACCATGTCCATGATGGAATTCCGGGTGATGTGGCTGGCGGCGAACAGCACCTCGCCCCTGGAATTGCACACGCCGTCGTAGGTGGTGACGGAGCCGGAGACATACTCCTCCATCAGATACTGCACCTGCGGCGGGTCCTGGAAGAACTCCCGCATCTCCCCGTCGCTCTTCAGCTTCCAGGTGGCGATGGCCCCCACGCCGTTGTCCGGCTTGACGATGATGGGATAGCCCACCTTTTTGGCAAAGACCAGTCCGGCTTCCAGGTCCGTAACGGGGGCGTACCGGGCGCAGGGAAGCCCGGCTTTCTTATAGAACTCCTTCATGGCCATCTTGCTTTTGTACTTCTCGATCTCGTGGGCTTTCAGGCCGGTGGTGATGTTGAAGTTCGTCCGCAGCTGGGCGTCCAGCTCCAGCCAGTATTCGTTGTTGCTCTCCACCCAGTCGATCTTGCCGTACTGTCCGGTGAAGTATCCCAGGGCCCGGAGCACCTGGTCATAGTCCTCCAGGCTGCCCACCCGGTAATATTCGCTCAGGGCCTTTTTCAGGTCCGGATGCAACATCTCATAGGGCGCATCCCCCACGCCCAGGACGTTGACGCCGTTCTCCCGCAGACGGACGCAGAACCAACGGTACGCCTCGGGGAAGTTGGGAGAGATGAAAACAAAATTCATAGCAGTTTCCTCCTTTGAAGCCGGGCCAATTTAACGCTTTAAATTATAACGCTTCAGCTCGGAAAACGCAAGAGCCGGAATATAAAAATAGAGGAGGAAGGCCCGGCCTCCCTCCTCTGTTTTACCCAAATATCGCCGTCAGACTGCCCTTTTGGAGGATGTGGCCCTCCGCCGCCTTTAAAAAGTGCTTCTTCCGGGAGTTGGAGCTGATGCCCAGAATGCAGTCCAGGGCATAGACCGTCAGCCGGTAGCGGTGCAGGGCCCAGATGGGGGGCTTGGGTCCCGCATAGCGATGCATTCCATAGGCCACGCCCTGGGTGACGCCGCTCTCCAGCCGCTCCCGCTTCGGCAGACCGCCGGGGATGATCTCCCTGGCGGGGAAATTCCACATCACCCAATGGGTGAAGCCCTTCATCGGGTGGCTCATGTCCTCTAACGTAACAGCCAGTGTTTTCACCTGGGGGGACAAATTCTCCAGGATAATCTCCGGAGACAAATCCTTCCCCCGTCCGGTGTAGTCCACGGGGAAGCGCCCGCCGTCCTCCAGGCCGGGGCAGTGAAAGCGCAGAATTTCAATTTCCATATAACAAAACCTCAACGCGGTTCTTTCGGCAGAATCAGGTTCAGCAGCACCGCCATCAGCGTGGCGATGACCACCGGGGACTTGCCGAAGATCATGGTGAAGCCGTCCGGGAACTGGCCCAGGGCCCCGCTGGCCTGGCTGACGCCCACGCCCAGGGCGGCGGACAGGCCCACGATGGTGGTGTTCCGGGCCGTCAGGTCCTGGGAGGCGATGAGCTTCATGCCGGTCATGGCGATGGTTGAAAAGACGGTGATGGTGGCCCCGCCCAGCACACACTGGGGGATGGTGGTCAGCACCGCCGCGAACTTCGGGGACAGCCCCGCCAGCAGGAGGAAGCCCCCCGTCATGGCGAAGACCACGCGGTTTACCACCTTGTTGGTGGTGACGATGCCCACGTTCTGGGAGTAGGTGGCCGTAGGCAGGCCGCCGAAGAAGGCCGTCAGGATGTTGCTGAAGCCATAGGCGATGATGCCGCCCTGGAGCTCCCGGTCCGTGGGGTCCCGGTCCAGGCCGCCTACGGTGGTGGCGGTGAAGTCGCCGATGGCCTGGATGGAGTTGATGGCGAACAGCAGCCCGATGGCCACGCAGGACGGCGGGTCGAAGGTAATGCCGAAGTGCATCGCCCGGGGCAGGGAGAACCAGGCGGCGGAGCCCACCTCGGCAAAGGAGACCATGCCGAAAAACATGGAGATTATGTAGCCGCAGAGCATGCCGATGAGGATGGAGGCCAGCTTGCAGATGCCTTTGCCGTGGTTGTTCAGCAGCATGACGATGGCCAGGGTCAAAACGGCCACCAGCCAGTTCTGCCAGGAGCCGTAGACCAGGGCCTCGGTCTGGCCCTTGGTCTCCACCACCAATTGGTATGTATTGGCGGCGCCGCCAGCCATGTAGTTGATGGCGGTGGGATAGAGAGACAGGCCGATGGTGAACACCACCGTGCCGGTGATCACCGGCGGAAAGAGCAGGCGTATCTTTTTCACGAACACGCCCACCACGACGGCCACGATGCCGCCCACGATCATGGCGCCAGCGATGGCTCCCACGCCGCCTCCGCCGGAGGCGATGGCCTGCATGCTGGGCACGTAGGCGAAGCTGACGCCCATGATCACCGGCAGGCCGGAACCAAAATACTTGTTGACGGGGTAGAGCTGGATGATGGTGCAGACGGCGGACATCACCAGGGACGCCTGGATCAGCAGCACCCGGTCCATCTGGCTGAGGCCGATGGCTCCGGCGATGATGATGGGCGGCGTGACGCAGCCCACGATCATGGCGACCAGGTGCTGGAGGGACAGGGAGACGGCGGACCCTAACGGGGGAATGCCTCGGATCTGGAACAGCGTCTGCTGCTGGGAGGGGCTTCTCATGGCGGGCGTTCTCCTTCCTGTTTCTTGTACGGCTTTTTCTGTTTTTGAACAGAGTCCGGAGCCTGGCTCGCGTCAGGCTCCGGAAAGGTCTACCTTTAGTGTACAAGAACCGGGGAACAAAGTCAAGCCCGCCGGGCGGGATTCCGCCGCAAACGCCCTTTTCCAGCAGGATGAACAAAATCAGAGGGGAAAATTCTATCTTCCGGCGGTTTCCAGCCCCCGGCTGAACTCTCCGTCCACCAGGAACCGGACCTCTTCCACCCCCTCCAGGGACAGGAGGGAGATTTCCAGGGCCTGCCGGGCGGTGTGCAGCGCGCCGGTGTCCAGTCCCTCCAGCAGGGCAGAGGAGAGGTTCACGTAGCAGATGTTCTCCTCCAGCCACACGGATTTTACCTGGAAGCCCTCCGGCAGGGGGCTCAGCAGGTCCCGGTTTTCCGGCCCGCCCTCCAGGGCCTTCGCCACGGCGGTAACCTGGGTGTCGCCCTCGTAGAGGTCCAGGGTCCGCTCCTCCGGGACCAGGACGCCCGCTCCGTTGCGGAAATAGAGGGTCACGTCCACGGTGCTGATGACGTCCTCCTCGGGGGTCAGCAGCACCTCCCGGACGTTCAATACCTGCCGCTCCCGATAGGCCAGCTCCCGGCCCCGGACGGTGATCTGCACTGCCGAGATCTCCGGCACCTGGGAGAGGGTCATGGCAATGGCGCTGTCCGCCAGAGTCAGCGCCACGCCGGAGAGGGTCCCATAGTGGGACGACAGGTCCACCACGGCCCGTCCTCCGGAGAGCTCCAGGGAGAGCAGGGTGGTCCCGGCGGGAAGGGGGTTTTTCAGCGTCTCGTCGGAGGGGCCTTTCAAAAGCTCCTGCATCAGCGTCTCCGCCAATTGGGCGGAGCTTTCCACCCGTTCGTCGTACAAATAGATGTTCTCCGTGCGGAAGGCCCCGTCTCCGGCGGAATAGGTCAGGTCCGCCTCCTGGAAGTAGAGCAGGTAAGGGGTCCGCTCCGTTTCCTCCCGGCGGCACCCCGTCAGGAGGGCCAGGAACAGGAGAAGGCAGAGGCATTTTTTCATCCCCGCTCCCCCCTCTCCGGCACGGGCCAAAGGACCGTGAACACCGCGCCGCCTCCCGGACGGTTGGCGGCCTCCACGGAGCCGCCCCGGCGGCGCACCGTGTCGCTGACGATGGAGAGCCCCAGGCCGGTGCCTCCCGCGGCACGGGACCGGGCCTTGTCCACCCGGTAAAAGCGCTCGAAGATGCGGGGCAGGTCGGCCTCGGGGATGCCCGCGCCGTTGTCCGCCACGGCCAGGACCACCTGTTCCCCCTCCCGGCACAGGGATACCTGGACCGCTCCGCCGATGGCGGAGTATTTCACGGCGTTGTCCACCAGGTTGTAGATGACCTGGTGGATTTCATCCTTGGTGGCCAGCACCACGCAGTCTTCCCCGGCGGAATAGGTGAGGTCCACGCCCTTCTCCTGGGCGACGAGGTTCATCATCCGCATGACCTGTTCCAAAACCGGCAGGATGTCCACCTCCACCGGCGGGTCCAGCACGCCGCTGTCCAGCCGGGTCAGGCGGAGCAGGTCCTCGGTGATGCGGGAGAGGCGTTCCGCCTCCCGGCCGATGTCGGTGACGAACTCCCGCGTGGTCTCCTGGTCGATGTTCTCCGTCTGCAAAATGGAGTCCGACAGCAGCCGGATAGCGGCCAGAGGGGTTTTCAGCTCGTGGGACGCGTCGGAGACGAAGCGCCGCCGGGCGTTCTCCGTGGTCTGAAGCCGGTCGGTGAGGCTGTTGAACTCGTGGCCGATCTGGGCGATCTCGTCCCGGCCCCGGATGTCGGCCCGGTGGCTGTAGGCTCCTTCCCGCACCTGCCGGATGGCGGTGAGGAGGAGGCCGATCTTCCGGGTCAGGGCCTTGGAGAGGACCAGGCTCAGGGCCAGCACCAGGCCTCCCACCACGGCGGAAAGCCGCAGCAGCGTCTCCTGAAGGCCGGAGAGCAGCGCCGCCTGCTCCGTGTCGTATTCGTAGGCGTAGACCGCGCCGATGATCTGGCTCTGATACATCACCGGCGAGGAGGCCCGGCTCCGGAAGGCCCCCCGTTGATACGTACAGCTGAAGGCGTCATAGCCCAGCAGCGCCTGGACGATTTCGGTGTACAGGGCGAAGTTCCCCACGGCGGAGCCGGTCTCACGGGTGTCGTAGAGCACCCGCCCCGCCCCGTCGGTGACCAGGATGCGGCTCAGCCCGGCTTCCTCCGCCACGGCCATGGCCCCGGCGACGTTCTCCTCCGTCAGGGGGGAAAGGCCCGACAGGGCGTTGACCATGACGGAGACGCTGCTCTGGAGGTTGGTGGCCTTGGAGTGGAAGACCAGGTCCTCGGACACCAGCAGGGGGTAGGTGTTCAGCAGCAGCAGGACCCCCAGGATGACCAGGATGTAGCTCAGCCCGAACCGGAATTGCAGGCTGCCCCAGTAGGGGCGTTCACTCCTTGAAATAGTACCCCACCCCCCACTTGGTCATGATGTGGTCCGGCTCGGCGGGATTTTCCTCCAGCTTCTCCCGGAGGCGGCGGATATGGACGTCCACCGTCCGGTAGTCCCCGGCGTAGCTGTAGCCCCACACCACATTCATGAGGTTTTCCCGGCTGTAGACCCGCCGGGGGTTGCGCATCAGCAGTTCTATCAGGTCGTACTCCTTGGCGGTGAGCTCCACGGGCCGGTCGCCCCGGGCGGCGCTGCGCTCCTGGGTGTTGAGGGTAATGCCCCCCGCCGTCAGGATGCTCCCCCGGTTCCGCTGGACCCCTGCGGCCCGCCGGAGCAGGGCCCGGACACGGGCCTTGAGCTCCAGGATGTTGAAGGGCTTGGTCAAGTAGTCGTCGGCCCCGCACTCGAAGCCCATGAGCTTGTCCGCGTCCTCGCTCTTGGCCGTCAGCATGATGATGGGCACGTTGGAGAACTCCCGGATGCGCATACATGCCTCCAGCCCGTCCAGCTCCGGCATCATCAGGTCCAGGATGATGAGGTCCAGCTTCCCCTCCCTGGCCAGCTCCACGGCGGCGGCGCCGTCATAGGCGCACTCCACCTCGTAGCCCTCGTTTTCCAGATTGAATTTGATTCCCTTCACCAGGGTCTTTTCGTCGTCTACCACCAGGATTTTCATTCCGTCTCCTCCACTGTGATCAAGCCCTCCAGCGCCGACAGCTTTCCCTGTCCGATGCCGGAGACCTCCGTTAACTCTTCTATAGTCCCGAAGGGCCCCTGGGCCTCCCGGTATTCCACAATCCGCCGGGCCAGGGCCTCGCCGATGCCCGGCAGCTCCGCCAGCTTCTCTTCGCCGGCGGTGTTGATGTTGATTTTCTCCAGCTGGGGCCGGAGCTCCTCCGAAACCGCCGTCCGCTCCACCGTCACGGGAGCCGCCGCCGTCCGGTCGTGGTAAAACAGCCCCAGGAGTACGCACAAAAACAGCCCCGTCAGCCCCAGCAGGACCCATTCGCCACGGATGATTTTTTGACGCGTCTCCACGGTTGCGTTCCTCCGTTTTTTTTGTTATACTAAAGGACAACGTATCGAACGGCGGCGCACGGCCGCTTCTTGTAAATGGATTCCAGGAGTAGTATAACACATATTTTGGGGGATGGACATGAAAACAAAGCGCTTTTTATCAATTTTTTTCCTGGCCCTTCTGCTGATCGGGCAACTGTCGGTCCCCGCCGGGGCCGTCCAGGTCCCGGACCCGGAAATCCAGGCCAAGGCCGCCCTGCTGGTGGACCAGAAGACCGGGGCCGTAATCTACGCCCTCAACGAGCACGACGAGCTGTACCCCGCCAGCCTTACGAAGATCATGACCTGCCTTTTGGTGCTGGAGGCCGTGGACGAGGGGCGCTTGAAGCTGAACCAGGAGGTCACCGCCACCCCCACGGCTCTGGAGGGCCTGGCCGAGGACGGCAGTACCGCCGGCATCGAGGTCGGGGAGGTGCTGACGGTGGAGCAGCTCCTCTACTGTTTGATGGTGGTCTCCGCCAACGAGGCCGGGGCCATCCTGGCGGAAAAAATCTCCGGCACTGTGGACAGCTTCGTGGACCGGATGAACGCCAAGGCGGCGGAGCTGGGCTGTGAGGATACCCACTTCATGAACCCCCACGGCTACCACGACTCCCAGCACTACACCTCCGCCTGGGACCTCTACCTCATCACCAAGGCCGCCATGGAATACCCCATGTTCATGACCGTGTGCGACGCCAGCTCCCACACCATTCCGGCCACCAACGTCTCTGCCGAGCGGCAGCTGAACAACACCAACTTTCTCATCCGCAGCGGACGGGACTACTATAACCCGGACGTCCACGGCGTCAAGACCGGGTCCCACTCCCAGGCTGGACAGTGTCTGGTCACCACGGCCCAGCATGCCAGCATGGACCTTTTGTGCGTCATTCTGGGCGCGGAGCGGATTCAGAAGGAGGACGGCACCTGGTGGACCTACAGCTTTGGGGAGACCAACCGTCTTTACGACTGGGCCTTCGGCAACTTCTCCTACCAGACGGTTTTGAAGGAGGATGATGTGGCCGGGGAGGCCCCGGTGTCCCTGTCCTCCACGGACCACGTGACCCTCCGCCCGGCCAAGCCGGTGGAGCTGCTGCTCCCCAAGGGCGTGGACCTGGAGGAGCTGGAGCGAAATATCACCCTCCACACCGACCCCGTGGAGGCCCCCATCGCCGAAGGGGACGTGCTGGGGGTCCTGACCATCCGCCTGGACGGGGAGGAGTGCGCCAAGGTGAACCTCCTGGCCCTGAACGACGTGGAGGCGTCCCGCCTGCGGATTCTCTGGCGGGACATCAAAAACTTCTTCTCCACCACCGCCGCGAAAATCGTGCTGCTGGTTGCCGCAGTTTTGGTCGTGGCCTTCGGCGTGTGGAAGGCGCTGTTCAGCCGGCGGCGGTATCGATACGGCCGCAGCGTCGGCCCGGCAAGCCGCCGGGGCTATCGGGGCGGGAGGAAGAGACGCTGATCTAATTGGGGTGATCACCGGCAGATAGCTTTCTTTATTTTTCCACGCTGAACAGTTAAAAGGGATCTTGTCAACCGCTCCGGTTTGTGACAAGATCCCTTCCCAAATCGTTTATAATAAGGAAAACGATCAATACAGAACGAAAGAGGACGAACCATGAAGCATTTTATCTGGCTGCTCTGCGGCATTTTTGTCTCCGGGCTGCTGCTGGGCACCCTCAGCGCCTGCGGGAGCGATCTGTCCCAGGTCCATTACGCCGTCATCTCCGCCACGAAACAGTCCTCCGCCGCCCCGGAGACAAACCCTGTCCCGGAGGCAGACCCCGCCCCGGAGGAGACAGAAGTCCCGGCGGAAGCGCCGGACGACGGCACGGCCCGGCGGCTGGCCTTCGGAAAGGTGCTTTGGGACGCGTACCTCCAAGGGGTGCTCCCGGATGGCACGCAATTGCAGTGGCTGGACCAGGAGTCCGTCACCTGGAACGACTTCGCCCTCTGCGACGTGGACGGCGACGGGGAGGAGGAGCTTCTGCTTTACTGGCCCAACGCCGGGCTGGCTGGAATGATGTGCGTCGTTTTCGGTTACCGGGACGGGAGCGTATACGAGAAGCTCCGGGAATTCCCCTCCATCACCTTCTATGAGGGCGGCATTGCCGAGGCAGGTTGGTCCCACAATCAGGGATTGGGGGGGCGGTTCTGTCCTTTCTTCGCCTACCGCTATGACGGGGAAACCGGCGTTTACGCATCCATAGGCGGGGTGGACGCCTGGGACGGCGGATACCGGGACCCGGATTTCCTTGGGAATCCTTTCCCGCAGGAGCTGGACGCCGACGGAGACCTGCTGCTCTATTTTCTGCTCCCCGCCAATTGGCAGGGGCAGTACGACATGGACCTGGTGGACGGCCCAGCCTTTGAGAATTGGCGAAACGCTTACCTGGATGGGGCGGAAGAAATCGAAATTTCTTTCCAGGACCTGAACGAGACCAACATCGCCGCCCTGGGGTATCCCAAGCCCGACGTGACTCACCCGGAACCCGTTAGCTGATACTTTTTTGAAAGAAAGTATCCAAAGAACTTTATCTCGCTCCGGCGGTCTGGAACTTATCCGGGCCGGAGCAGCGGCAACAGAGGCTTGTCCCGGCTGGGAAACTATGGTATACTCTCTTTACCACACATACGAGAAAACGGAGGAACACCCATGAAAAAACTGCTGCGCGCCCTGCTCACCCTGGCGGTCCTGTCCGCCGCCCTGTGCGTCACCGCCGCCGCGGCCCAGGAGACCGGCCGTCCCGGCCCCACCCGCGTCTGGGGCAAAGTCTCCCCCTGGGACGGCGAGGGCATTTTCCTGAAAAACGGCGACAAAAACGACCATCTGAACGAGGTGGTGGTCCACGTGGGCGATGCCCCCGCCGTGGACGCCGCCACCGGCCTGCCCCTGGACCTTGAGAATGTCAAGGAGGGCGACGCCCTTTACGCCTGGATCGGCCCCGCCGCCACCATGAGCCTGCCGCCCCAGGTCTTTGCCAAGGTCGTGGTGGGCAACGTCCTGGCGGACGCCAGAGCGCCGGAGTATTACGAGCTCTCCGGCGGCGGCTGGAAGGACCCGGCGGGCAGCGACGAGATCGTTTTCTCCTACCGGGACGCGGAGGGGAACTCCCAGGACCTCCCCGTCCCCCTGGACGCGGAAGTCACCCCCTGGCTGACCCGTCAGATCATCCGCCTGGACGACATGCGGCCCGGCGACCACATCCTGGTCTGGAAGGACGCCAAGGACGTGGTGACTAAGGTCCTGGTCTTCCCCTACACCTACCAGGGCTACGCCGACTGGAACACCGCCGGGACCGGCATTGTGAACGGCGAGATGGTTTCCGTTCCCGGAAAGGTCCTTCCGGGAGAGGGCCGCGAGAAGACCTATCTTCTCCCCGTCCGGGCCATGGCGGAGGCCGCGGGATACAGCGTCAGCTGGGACAAGAACCGGGGCGCGGTGGTGTACGACGAGAACGTCGAAGTCGTCTTCTACGTCTGGCCCGGCTCGGACGTTATCGAAACCCCGGAGGGGGAGGTCGCCATCTCCAGTCCCTGCATTCTGGAGAACGGCGTGACCTACCTCCCGGCGGAGGACCTGTGCCGGGCCCTGAATCTCTACTTTTTCGAGTAATTTATCGAATTTCGGGCATTCTATTCCCGAGGTGAGGAAGAATGCAGACGTCTCTTGAAGCGGAACTGCCCCTTGGCTTCGGGCTTGCCCTGGCCCAGCGCCCTGAGGCCATTGAGCGCTTCGCCGCCCTTTCGGAGGCGGAGCGCCAAGCCGTCCTCCAGCGCGCCCGGGCCGCCCGCTCCAAACAGGAAATGCAGTTCTGCGTAGACTTACTTTTCTTTTGAAAAAGAAAAGTAAGCAAAAGAAAACTTAGCGCTGCCAAATGGGCAAACCACAGCGAAACGCCGAGTAAAGCCCTCCAAATCATGGAATGACAGTAAAAGCTACCCGCCGAAGCGGTTTCTTTAACGATGGCAAAGACTTCGGGTTTGATATAATTCTCTTAAAAAGGAAGTTTTTGCAAACAACCGTACAAGACCCTTAAGAAATTCCAACAATTTCAGCGGCCTGTCCCGGACGTTTTTTTGCGGAGCCGACGAAAATGCGGTTTGTGGTGAAAAACTTCTTTAATAAAAATTGGCTTGGACGGGGAAGCGTGTTATACTAACTCCAATTACTTCATGGAACGGAGTGGGCACATGAATCGCACGGCAGTCGTACAGATTCCGGAGGATCAACTGGACCGGGTCGCCACTACCTTCATCAAGGCGGCCAGCGGATTCCCTTGTTACATCTCCATTTCGCGGGGACAGCACAGCATCAACGCGAAGAGCTTCCTGGGCTTCCTCTCCCTGATGCAGGAGAGCGGCACCGTGGAACTCTCCGCCGAGGGCGCGGACGCCGAACAGGCACTGGAGACGCTGACGGGGATTTTAGAAATGAAGTGAGACGAAAAGGGACTGCCGAACGGCAGTCCCTTTTGCGCGGCGTTTTTTACGCGGGCCGCTCCAGCAGGCGGCAGAGCATGGAGGCCGCTTCGCTCCGGGTGGCGGCGCGGTCCCCGGCGTAGGTGCCTGCGGCCATCCCCAGGGCTTGGGCCATGGCGGCATAGCCCAGCTCCCCGGCGGGAACGGCGGAGAGGTCCGTGTAGGCGGCGGTGTAGACGCCGCTCAGGCGGGCGGCGGGACCGTAGCCCGCAGCGTCCAGAAGGATTTTCACCAGGGCGCTCCGGGTCAGCACCGCGCCGTCATCCCGGTCCTCCGGCCGGAGGGCCCCCATGCGGTAGGCGGCGTAATAGGCGTCTTCCCGGCCGTCCTTCTCCACGGCCTCCGGGACCTGGGCCGGGCCTTGCAGGCTGTACAGCAGGGCCACCAGCTCCCACTGGGTCAGGCGCTTGCTGGGGCGGAACTGCTCCGAGGCGAAGCCCACGCCGTACCGCGCCAGCTTCTCAATGTCCTCCTTGGCGGAGCTTCCGGTCAGGTCCGTGTAGGCCAGGGCCTCCCGGATATCGTTCCTCTCCGGGGGAATGGGCCTGCCGGTCTTGCCGTCCACGCCCTCGTACGTCTCCGCCCGCTCCAGGGCGTAGGTCAGCCGGAGGGCGTAGGAGAAGAGCATCTCCTCCTCCAGCAGACGGGCCTGGATGGGGTCGGCCTTGTTCAGGGCCTGGGGCACCTGGCGGTAGGCCAGAACCGTCTCATAGGTCCCCGCCCAGGCGGAGAGGGCCGTCTCCATCGTCACGGCGGCGGAGGGGTCCTCAAAGGACGGGGCCTCCTCCCACCGGGAGGAGAGGGAACAGACGGAGCCGTCCACGCTGTCGATGCCGACATAGATGCTGTTGCTCCGGAAGGGCAGGCCGTTGACTTCCTGGGCGAAGGAGAACTGCCAGTCCGCCCGGCCCGCCGTCCGCCAGGGGACCAGGCTGCTGTCCTTTTGATAGAGGGTCAGGGCCCGGTCCGGATAGCGCCGCTTCAGGAAGTCCTGGGCGGCTTCCAGGGCCTCGTCCTCCGTCACCTGCTTCTCCCGGCCCCAGGGGGCGCTGGACCAGACGCCCTGGACCTCGCCGGTCTTGGCGTCCACGGTGACGGACCGGGTGAGCCGCTCGCCGTTCTCGGTCCGGGCATAGCGGAGGGTGCAGGACACGCCGCCCTTCTCGCCGGAATCCTTCTGGTAGACGGCGGAGGTCAGGGCGTAGCCCCGGAGGCCATAGGCGCTCTCGGCCCGGACGGCCTTGTCCAGGGCCTCCTTGGCCAGCACGCCCTCCAGCTCCCGGATGCCCGCCTGTTCCGCCTCGGTGAGCCCGGCCTCGTCGGCGGACATCTCCGCCTTGGCGGCGGCGGAATCGTTGGCGGCGCTGTTCCCGTACAGCTTTTCCGCCAGCTCCGTCAGGTCGATGAGCTCCCCGGTCTTGGCGTCCACGCAGAAGCTATGGACGTCCTCCGGCACGTAGCGGAGGACCGCCCGGGTGCCGCCGGGCTTCTCCAGGACGTACTCCAGCCGGAGCGTTTGCTTTTCCAGGAGGGCCTTGGCGGCTTCCTCCTTATCGGCGCTGGCCTCCGGGGAGGGAACGCCGCCCACCAGGCTGTTGATATAGACCGTCTCCGGCACGTCCCGGTTGAAACGCTCCACCCGGCCGTCCTTCACGGAGATGGAGTAGGACAGGGGGGAGGGCAGGCCGTTGAGGACGATCGTGCCGCTCCAGCTGTGCTCGGAGACGTCCAGGTGGTCCTGCGGGTCCTTCAGCTCCACCGTCTCGCCGGGGCGCAGGACCCGGTCCAGGAAGTCCCGGGCCAGGGCCTTGGAGGCGCCGTCGTCCCTGTCGGGG
This sequence comes from uncultured Oscillibacter sp., assembly GCA_948902155.1. The sequence goes on along the minus strand of CAQVQZ010000004.1, from coordinate 4,741 downwards.
AAGGTGGGGAAGTCATAGCGCTCGCCGGCGGGGCGGACTTCGTTCTCCCAGCGGTAGAGGCTCAGGATCGTGCCGTCCTCCAGGGCGCTGATCGTGAGGGAGCGGCCCTCACTCCGCCAGTTCAAATCCCAATAAGGGGTCAGGTCCTCCGAGACGCCGCTGTCAAAGTTCTCGAAGCCCTCGGTGTCCAGGTCCAGGGTGCTCTTCACGGCTTGGGTCACCTTGGCCAGGCGGCTGTCGGGGGTCTCCTCCGCGGCGGAGGGCAGGGTTACCGCCGCCAGCAGGGCGGCGGCCAGGGCGAGGGTCAATACGCGCTTCATAGTCTGTACCTCCTAATCTCGTCACAGCGGTTTTCACGCCGGTATATCGTTCCTTTAGACGGCGGCGCGGGGGAAAAAGTTCCCTCCTTATTTCAATTCGTCCAAAGTCAGGGAAAAGCTCTCCATGAACGTCTCCAGAAAATAGGAGACCTCCGGCAGGCCGTAGCCCTCCAGCGCCTTCCGGGTCTGGGCGGCGGCTTCCCGGAACTCGGCGTTGCCCGCCTTCAGCTCCTCCACGCATTTGATGTAGGCGGACAGCTTGTCCGCCGCCTTCACCAGCCGCTCCACCTCCGGGTCCACGTCGGTGAGGATGGGGGCATAGCAGGCTTGCAGCTCCTCCGGCAGCATGTTCAGCAGCTTGTGCTCCGCCACCGCCTCCACGTCCTTGTAGGCGCTGCGGATGGCGGGGTTGTCGTATTTGATGGGCGTGGGCATGTCGCCGGTGAGGATTTCGCTGGCGTCGTGGTACAGCGCCGCCGCCGCCACCAGGCCGGGGTCCACGCCGCCGCCGAATTTTTCATTCCGGATCATTGCCAGGGCGTGGGCCAGGACGGCGGCCTGGTGGCTGTGCTCCTGAACGTTCTCCTGGGCGGTGTTGCGCATCAGCGCCCAGCGCTGGATGAAGCGCATCCGGGAAATGTAGGCAAAAAAGTGGCTTCTCATGTACTCACCTCTCGATCTCCCCCAGCAGGGCCTGGCCGTCCGTCCCGGTGACGCGCACGGGACGGACCTGGTTGTGCAGCTCCGCCGCCTCCACCAGGACCTCGGCGTAGTTGGGCGCATGGCCCAGGAAGCGCCCGCCGGGGCCGGGCTGCTCGAAGAGCACGTCGTACCGCTCTCCCACGCAGCCCTCCAGATAGGCCCGGCGCATCTCCCCGGCGGCTTCCGCCGCCCGGTGGGCCCGTTCCGCCCGGAGGGCCTTGGGCACCTGCTCCATCTCCGCCGCCGGGGTGCCGGGGCGGGCGGAGTAGGGAAAGATGTGCATCCGGGCGAAGCCGCACCGGCGGATAAAGGCCAGGGTCTCGGCAAACTCCTCCTCCGTCTCGCCGGGGAAGCCGGTGATCAGGTCCGTGGTGACGGCGGGGCGGTGGAAGTGCCGGTTCAGCAGCTCCACGGACTGGAGGTAGCGGGCTGTATCGTACTTCCGGCGCATCCGCCGGAGGGTGGCGTCGCATCCGCTCTGGAGGGACAGGTGGAACTGGGGGCACAGGTCCGGCAGCTGCGCCGCCCGTTCGCAGAACTCCTCCGTGACGGTCCGGGGCTCCAGGCTCCCCAGCCGGACCCGGACGCCGGGGACGGCGGCGCTGACCGCCTCCAGAAGGTCGATGAGGGTCAGCCCCTCGTGGAGGTCCCGCCCCCAGGAGGAGATTTCGATGCCGGTCAGGACAATCTCCTGATAGCCCGCCGCTTTCAGCTCCGCCGCCTGGACCGCCGCCTCCCCCATGGGCAGGGACCGCACCGGCCCCCTGGCGTAGGGGATGATGCAGTAGGAACAGAAATTGGCGCAGCCGTCCTCCACCTTCAAAAGGGCGCGGGTCCGGCCCTCCAGCCCTCCGGCGGGGAGCCATTCGAAGTGCCGCCGGTCAAAGGGGCGGTCAATGGATTCCTGGGCGCTCCGGTCCTCCACGGCCCGCTCCAGCATCCCCAAAAAGCCCATCCGGTCCCCGGAGCCCCCCAGCACGTCGGCCCCCAGGGTCCGGGCCTCGGGGGCGTGGGTCTGGGACCAGCAGCCGCACACGGCCACCACGGCCCCGGGCCGCTCCCGGCGGAGGCGGTGGATGGCCTGCCGGGATTTCTGGTCGCTGGCGGCGGTGACGGAACAAGTGTTGACCACATAGGCGTCCGCCTCCCCGTCGAAGGGGACGATCTGGTGCCCCCGGGCCCGGAGCTCCTGCTCCATGGCCTGGGTCTCGTACTGGTTTACCTTGCAGCCAAGTGTATACATCGCGACTCTCATGGATTCTCCTTGCACTTTCTGTAATTTGCCTTTATAATGGCTTGGTATGTTTCCCTATTATACCTTGGATACCCCCTTTGGGCAAGTCCCAAGGAAAGGAGTTTTCGCATATGATCTACCTGGACCACGCCGCCACCACCCCCGTCCCCCGGCCTGTGGCGGACGCCATGTATGAGGTCCTCACGGGACACTACGGCAACCCCAGCTCCCAGTATCCCCTGGGGGCGGAGATGAAAAAGCGGGTGGAGGGCTGGCGCGCCGCCGTCGCCGCCGCCATGGGCTGTCCGGCGGACCGGCTCTATTTCACCTCCTGCGGCACGGAAGGGAACAACTGGGCCATCCGCGCCGCCGCGTGGCAGAACCGGCACCTGGGCCGCCATGTCGTCACCACGGCGGTGGAGCACAGCGCGGTGCTGGAAACCTGCAAACAGCTGGAGCGGGAGGGCTATGAGGTCACCTATCTGGCCCCGGACCCGGACGGTCTCATCACCGCCGCCCAGGTGCTGGAGGCCGTGCGGCCGGACACCGCCGTCGTCTCCGTCATGCTGGTAAACAACGAATTGGGGACGGTCTATCCCATCCAAGAGATCGCCCAGGGCCTGGCCGGGCGGAACCCCAAGACCCTGCTCCACACCGACGCGGTCCAGGGCTTCACCACCTTCTCCGCCAAGGAGCTGGGGGCGGACCTGGTTTCCGTCTCCGCCCACAAAATCGGCGGGCCCAAGGGTGTGGGGGCGCTGTACATCGGCCCCCGCCTGCGGAACCCCCGCCCGCTGCTGGCGGGAGGCGGGCAGGAGTCCGGCCTCCGCTCCGGCACCGAGGCCACGGCCCAGATCGCGGGCTTCGCCAAGGCGGCGGAGCTGCGCATGGAGAATCTGGAGGCCAAGCACGCCCATCTGGCGGCTCTGCGGGCCCACGCCCAGGAAGCCCTGCTGTCCATTCCGGACATGGTCCCCGTGGGCCGGGGAACGGCCTCCCACATTCTGGCTGTCTCCCTGGCGGGCTGGCCCAGCCAGAACATCGTCAACGACTTGGGCGCTCAGGGCATCTGCGTCTCCGCCGGTTCCGCCTGCCACCAGGGCAAGCCCAGCCACGTGGTAGCGGCGCTGAAGCTGCCCAAGCGGGTGGCCTCCGGCGTCATCCGCCTGAGCTTCGGCCCCGAGACCACCACGGCGGACATCGACGCCTGCGCCGGCGCGCTGCGCCGGCACCATGACACCCGGATGCCAATGCTGTGAAAATTAGGAATGAGGAGTTAGGAATTAGGAATTGTTCCGGCTTCATAAATTCCTAATTCCTCATCCCTCATTCCTAATTGACAAGAGGTTTGTTATGTTTTCTTTTCTTCGCCGTGAGCCGGGCTTTTACAAGCGGCTCTTTAAGCTGTCCCTGCCTATGATTCTGCAAAACCTCATCACCTTCTCTCTGGGGCTGATCGACACCTTTATGGTCAGCCGCCTGGGCAACGCCGAGATGGCCGCAGTGACCACCGCCAATGTGCCGGTGTTCCTGCTCATCAGCATCGTTTTCGGCGTCCAGAGCGGTCTGGGCATTCTGGTCAGCCAATATTGGGGCAAGGGGGACGCCAAAAGCGTCAGCCGGGCTTTGGGCGTGGCCTCCATGATCGGCACGGGCTTTACGCTGACCCTGGCCATCCTCTTCTTCCTCTTCCCGGTGCCCGTCATGGACCTGCTGTCCAACCGGCACGATTTGAGCCTTCTGGGCGCGCCCTATCTGCGGGTGATCGGGTTCTCCTATGTGTTCAACATGCTCTCCTCCATTTACGCCAGCGCCCAGCGGAGCGTGGAGAATCCCAGCTTCGGCATGAAGCTCTTCGGCTTCTCCACCATTCTGAACACCGGGCTGAACTATCTGCTGATTTTCGGCCACGGCGGCTTTCCCGCCCTGGGGGTGGCCGGAGCGGCCATCGCCACGCTGCTGGCCCGGATGAGCGAGTTCGTTATCTGCGTCGTCTGCGCCCTCCGGAGCAAGCGGATTCCCCTGGACCTGGGCCTCTTCTTCCATCCGGGGCTGGATATGACCCGGCGCTTTGTGAAGTACGCCTCTCCGGTGGTGCTGAACGAGACGGTGTGGGGTCTGGGAAACTCCCTGCTCACCGTCATCCTGGGCTACACGGAAAACTCTGTGGAGATGCTGGCGGCCAACGCCGTCATGGGCAACCTGAACCGGCTGTTTCTGGTGGTCTGCTTCGGCCTGGGAGCCGCCACGGCGGTCATGGTGGGCAAGGCCATCGGCGAGGGGCAGAGCCGCGCCCGGGTCATGGACCTGAGCCGGGCCCTGCTGTGGTTCTCCGTGCTGGTGGGGGGCGCGCTGGCCCTGTTCTCCCTGGCGCTGGTGCCCCTGCTGTTCGTGCCGCTGATCTTCCCCATGTTCAAGCTCTTCGGCGAGTCCGCCGAGATCGCCACGGCCCTGGCCGTCATGGGCTTTGCCGCCATCCCCCTCC
>CAQVQZ010000003.1 GCA_948902155.1 uncultured Oscillibacter sp. | reverse complement strand
CGACTGAAAGCCACCCTGGCAGACTTCATCCAGCAGGCCGACCTGGTGCTGCTGGCCCTTTGCTGCACCGCCACGCTGTACGGCATCGTGCTGGTATACAGCGCCACCCGATACCTGGAGCCCAGCACGGGCATGCGCCGGATGATCATCCAGTCCGCGGCCCTGGGTCTTGGAATCTGCGTATACATTTTCTTCTCCATGCTGGACTTGGAGTCCATTACCCGGAAGTGGAAGTGGATGCTGGCGTTCAACGTGGTTTTCATCCTTTTGCTGCGGACGCCCTTCGGCGTCAGCGGCGGCACCGGCAACCGGGCCTGGCTGAAATTTCCCCTGGTCCCCTTCCAGATCGGCCCGGCGGAGGTGGTGAAGATCACCTTCGTCCTCCTGCTGGCAAAACAGATCGAGTGGCTCTGGCAGGAAAAGGAGGATCTGAAGTCCTTTCCCTCCGCCGCCTTTGTGGCGGGGCACACCTTCGGTCTTTGCGGGCTGTACTTCCTGGTTTCCCATGACATGGGAAACGGGCTGGTCTTCGTGTTCATCTTCCTCTGCATGGCCTTTGTGGCGGGCTTTGCCCTGCGGTGGTTCCTGCTGCTGTTCGCCGGGATCGGGGGAGCCGCCGCCGCCGTGCTGCTGCTGGACCTGGTGCCGGAGAACATGCAGTACATGCTGAACCGCTTCATCGTCCTCTTTGACCACAGCTTCGACCCCCGGGGGGTGGGCTGGCAGCAGACCCGGAGCCTGCTGGCCATCGGCTCCGGCGGGCTCTATGGGCGGGGCTATCTGGACGGCAGCCTGACCCAGAGCAGCAGCGAGTCCCTTCCGGCAAAGCAGACGGACCTGATTTTCTCCGTGGCGGGGGAAGAGCTGGGCCTCTTCGGCTGCATTGCCATTATGCTGCTGCTGGCGGCCATTATTTTCCGGGTCCTGCTGGTGGCCAAGCGGGCCAAGACCCCCTTTTACCGCTACGTCTGCGTGGGCATGGCCTCCATCCTGATCTTCCAGACCGTCATCAACATCGGCATGTGCCTCTTCGTCATGCCCACCATCGGCATCACCCTGCCCTTTTTCAGTTACGGCGGGTCGTCCATCGTCACGCTGTACATGGCCATGGGGGTGGTGTCGGGCATCAAGAAGCGCTCACCGGAAATGCGGAGGGCGGCAAGGTCGCCGTTGCGGTGAGAAAGGAGTAAGACTATGGACGAAAACCGGCAGACGGTGGTGAAAAAAACCGTCCGGACAGGCGTCACCTTCGGCAGCGCCCTGGCCATGGTCATCAGCTACACCACCTGGCGGTCCGTGGGCTGGGCCATTTTCCATGGGCTGCTGAGCTGGGTATACGTGATCTATTTTGTTTTAAGGTACTGATACGCTCTCGCCCGCCCCGGTTTTCCGGGGCGGCGGTTTTTCGCATAATTTCAAGGAATGGGAAAACACTACTCCTGTACCAATTCATACAGGAGGATGATTTCCTATGAAACAACAGCTCACCACCGCCGCCGTCCTGCTCCTGACGGCGGCACTGCTGACCGGCAGCGCCTCGGCGCTGTTCGGAAAAAAGGAGGAAGCCGCCCCGGAGGCCGGAGCCCCGCAGGTCTGGGACATGGAGATCCGCACCTATCGGGACATCCCCGGCCAGGGCCAGTTCCTGGCCTCGGACCCCGAGGGGGATGAAATGACCTTCGCCCTGGCGGAGGAGCCCCGGAAGGGCACCGTCGTCATTGAGGGCGGCGGATTCACCTACACCCCCGACGAGGGCGTCACCGGCTCCGACCGCTTCACCTACACCGCCACCGACAGCCAGGGCCACGTCTCGGTTCCCGCCAAGGTCACCGTGGCCATTGACAAAACCCGGTCCGGAGTCACCTACGCCGACACCCAGGGCTCTCCCGCCGCCTGCGCCGCCCAGAGCCTGGCGGAAAAGGGCGTCTTCACCGGGGGGAAAATCGGGGACCTCTATTACTTCCAGCCGGACCAGCCGGTGAGCCGAAGCGAATTCCTGGCCATGGCCCTGGAAACCGCCGGCCGGGAGGTGACCGGCGTCACCATGACGGGCTTCTGTGACGACGAGGCCATTCCCACCTGGGCCAAGGCCTACGCTGCGGCCGCGGCCGCGGACGGCGTGATCCAGGGCAGCCACACGGCGGAGGGCGTGGCCTTCCGCGGAGACGAGAGCGTCACCTTCAACGAGGCCGCCACCATTCTGGACCGGGTGCTGGACCTGGGGGATGTGGACCTGGACGTGTGGTACGCGGACCGGGGCGCGGCCCCCTCCTGGGCGGCCCAGGCCGTGGGAAATATGGAGGCGGTCAGCGTTCTTTCCGCCGGGAGCTTCGGGAGCCAGACCATGGAACAGGCGGTGACCCGGGCCGACGCGGCCCAGATGCTGGCGGCGGCCGGCGTGCTGCTGGAGGGCAGCGAGGAGCCCCGGGGCCTCTTCGGATGGCTGGGCTGAACGCCGCGCCACAGATTTGAACAGGAAGGCCCGCCGGAATCCGCCGGCGGGCCTCCGCTTTTCCGGTTCCGGATTCCGTCCGCTTCCGGGCCGAAAATATGAAATATGAAAAAGGCTCTTGACATGGAGCGGGCTCCACATGGTATGCTGGGATACGGACCGGGCTTTGAAGCCCGCAACATACACATAAGGAGGACGCGAGATGCGGTATCGCACTTTGGGAAGGACGGGCATCCGGGTCGGCGAGATCGGCATGGGCTGCGAGGGGTTCCTGGAAAAGACCCCCGAGGAGGTAAGCCGGTGGCTGGACGTGATGGAGGCCGCGGGGGTCAACTGCATCGACCTCTACGCCCCCAACCCGGACTTTCGTTCCAGCCTGGGCCGGGCGCTGCGGGGGCGGCGGGAGAAGTTCGTTCTTCAGGCCCACCTCTGCTCCGTCTGGAAGGACGGCCAATACAAACGGACCCGGAACATCGCTGAGGTCCGGGAGAGCTTCGGGGACCAGCTGCGGCGGCTGGAGACGGACCATGTGGAAATCGGCATGATCCACTATGTGGACTCCATGGCCGACTGGGAGGCGGTCCGGAGGGGCCCCGTGATGGAATACGCCCTGGAGCTGAAGACCTCCGGCGCTGCCGGCTGCCTGGGCCTCTCCAGCCACAATCCCCAGGTGGCCCTGGCGGCGGTGCGCTCCGGCCTGATCGACGTGCTGATGTTCAGCGTGAACCCCTGCTACGACCTCCAGCCCGCCGGAGAGGACGTGGAGGAGCTGTGGGCCCCCAAGAACTATGCCGCGCCGCTTCTGAACATGGACCCGGAGCGGCAGGAGCTGTATGAAACCTGCCAGCGCCTGGGGGTGGGCGTCACGGTGATGAAGGCCTTTGGCGGCGGAGATCTGCTCAGCGGGGACCTCTCCCCGGCGGGAAAGGCCCTGACGGCCTGGCAGTGCCTCCAATACGCCCTGGACCGCCCCGGCGTCGCCTGCGTCATGTCCGGCGCCCGGAGCCTGGAGGACCTGGAGCGGAGCATCGCCTTTGAGGAGGCCCCGGAGGCGGAGCGGGACTACGCCTCCGCCCTGGCGGCCCTGCCCAAAATCAGCTGGAGGGGCCGCTGCATGTACTGCGGCCACTGCGCCCCCTGTCCCAAGGGGATCCGCGTGGCGGACGTCACCAAATTTCTGAACCTCGCCCAGGCCCAGGAATCCGTCCCGGAGACGGTGCGGGAGCACTATGCCGCCCTGCCCCACGGGGCCGGGGAATGCGCCGCCTGCGGCGCGTGTGAGACGCGCTGTCCCTTCGCCGTCCCCATTATGGAAAACATGCGCCGGGCGGCGGAGCTCTTCGGGAGGTGAGAACGTGAAACAGACCCGCACGGTTTTAATCCTGGACGGCCAGGGCGGCGGCGTGGGCAGCCAGCTGGTGAAGCTGCTGAAGCCCCGGCTTCCGGAAAACTGCCGCCTCCTCTGCGTGGGAACCAACGTCATGGCCACCGCCGCCATGCTGAAGGCCGGAGCCGTCCAGGGCGCCACCGGCGAAAACGCCGTGGTCCACAACGCCGCCCGGGCGGACCTGATTCTGGGGCCCATCGGCGTCATCCTGGCCAACGGCATCCTGGGGGAGGTTTCCCCCGCCATGGCCGCCGCCGTCTCCGGGGCCGAAGCGCCCAAGATCCTGATCCCCTCTTCCTCCTGCGGCATTCAGGTCGCCGGAACGGAGGAATGCCGCCTGGAGGAATACCTCCGCCGGGCGGCGGACCTGGCGGCAAGGGAGCTGGAAGTATGAAGGTGGATTTTCCCGCCATTGCCCGGGAGCACTGGGCGAAGTATCCCCAAATGGAGCCCCGGGACTTCGCCAAGCTGGCCTATCAGAGCGAGTTCGGCCCCGCCCACATGGTTCAAAGTCCGGACAAGGTGCTGGCCGCCCTGCTGGCGGAGCGGAGGGAGGCGGGAACCGAGCCCCGTTCCCCGGAGCCCATCGGAAACGGCCTGTGCCGCTTCCCCATTACCCAATCCCTTTCCACCCTCTGGGAGCTGCCCCTGATCGGGCGGATGTTCACCCGGACCATGTGCTCCACGGAGGGAACGGAGGCGGGCCTAGCCCAAAAGCTGGATCAGCTGGCCGCCCTCCCCGTCCCCGGCATGGGGGAATATCTGGAGGGCTGGCGGCGGGAGGGCTGTCCCCCAGTCTCTCACAGCGAGGCGTTCCGGAGGGCCTACAACCCCCACTACCGGGTCCTGCGGCTGGACTTCGCCCGGTATCTCCCGGCGCTGGTCCCGCTGGAGAAGCTGGCCCGGGACGCCGGGATTCCGGGGAAGAGGCCGGCTCTCTTCGCCGTGGACGGCCGCTGCGGCAGCGGGAAGACGGGCTTCGCCGAGCTGGCGGCGGGCCTTCTGGTCTGTTCCTCCGATTTGGTCCACATGGACGACTTTTACCTCCCGCCGGAGCGGCGGGGGGAGGACTGGATGGACCTTCCCGCCGGGAACATGGACCTGGCGCGGCTGCGGCGGGAGGTGCTGGATTCCCCCGGCCGGGACGGCGGGGACACGGCTTACCGGCCCTACGACTGCCGGACCGGGCTTTTCAGGGACCCCGTGGAGCTGTGGGAGCCCCTGACCATCGTGGAGGGCACCTACTCCCAGCACCCGTCCCTGGCGAAATACTACGACTATAAAATCTTCCTCACCTGTGAGCGGGAGGAGCAGACCCGCCGCCTCCGGGCCCGGGAGGGGGACTACTACCCCACCTTCGACCGGGTGTGGCGGACATTGGAGGAGCGGTACTTCGCCGCCTGCGGCACGGAACAGGCCGCCGATCTGGTGGTGGACACCACGGGATTTTTCGAATAAAAGGGGCTTGGCAGAAGCCAGGTCCCTGTGATATACTGATGGGGAAGCAACCCGCCGCCAGGAAGGCGGCGGACTGTCAGAAGACGGGAAAACTTTTTAGAAGGAGTTTTTCCCATGAATGAAACCAAGACCCAAAGCCCCATCCAAACCCTGTCCATCGCCGCCATGATGCTGGCCCTGGGCCTCTTCCTGCCCTTCTTCACCGGGCAGATCCCCCAGATCGGGAGCATGCTCTGCCCCATGCACCTTCCCATTTTGCTGTGCGGCTTCCTCTGCGGCTGGAAGTACGGCCTTGCCGTGGGCTTTATCCTGCCCCTTCTGCGCAGCGTCACCCTTGGAACGCCTCCCTTTTACACCGCCATGGCCATGGCCTTCGAGCTGGCGGCCTACGGCTTCCTGACCGGCTTTCTCTACGCCCGGTCCCGCTGGCAGTGCGTCTTCGCCCTGTACCGCTGCCTCCTCCTCGCCATGCTGGGCGGGCGGATCGTCTGGGCCGTGGCCCGGATTGCCCTCTCCGGCGTGTCCGGCCAGGCGTTCACCTGGCAGATCTTCCTCTCCGGCGCGTTTTTGACCGCCATCCCCGGCATCGTTCTCCAGCTGGTCTTTATTCCCGCGGTGATGGTGGCCCTGGACCGGACCGGGCTGGTCCGCTTCCGCCGGAAGGGAGAGGCGGCCCAGACCGTTTAAATGGGAATCGGGAGTCCCCGGGGCCGCCAGGCACGGCCCGCGGAACCCGCCCCGCTTTTCCCGCCCGCGCATCCAAACGCTTTCAGCCGCCCGACGAACGGCGGCGGCCCAGGAAGGGCAGTTTCCCCAGCCGGCCTTCAGCGGGGCGGAAGGGCGCCTTCGGCGGGGCGGAAGACCTCCGTCAGCAGCGCCGCCGCTTCCGCCAGCCGCTCCACGTCCAGTCCCGCGTAATTCACCACCAGCGTATGGCGGTAGGCGGGATGGGGGGCGGCGGCGTATTCCGACAAAAAACCAAGACGCACCCCCAGGCCCTCCGCCCGAGCGCGGAGGGCCTGGTCGTCTTCCTCCGTATTCAGCCGCAGCAGGAAATGGAGCCCCGCCCCCCGGTCCGTGACGGAGGCGGCGAAGGGGCAGGCGGAAAACGCCTCCAGCACGGCGGCCCGGCGCAGGCGGTAGGTCTTCCGCATCCGGGAGAGGTGCTGCTCATACCAGCCCCCGCCGAGAAACCGGGCCAGAACCTGCTGCTCCAGGGCGGGAACGGTGGAGGCGTAAAACCCCAGCTCCCGGCGGCAGAGCTCCAGCAGCCGGGGCGGCAGCACCATGAAGCCCACCCGCATAGAGGGGGAAATGGTCTGGGAGAAGGTGTTCATATAGATCACCCGGCCCCGGCGGTCGATGCTCTGCAGCGTGGGGAGGGGCCGCCCGGTAAAACGGAACTCGCTGTCGTAGTCGTCCTCAATGATGATTCCGTCCGTCTCCTCCGCCCAGCGGAGAAGGGCCTGCCGCCGGGCGATGGGGGTGACAATGCCCGTGGGATAATGGTGGGCGGGAGAGAGATGGGCCACCGTGGCCCCGGAGGCATAGAGGGCCTCCGGGGCCATGCCCCGGCCGTCCAGGGGAATGGGGCGGCAGACCGCGCCCCACTTGGCGTAGACCTGGCGGATCTTCGGATACCCGGGGTCCTCCAGGGCGAACACCGCCTCCCGGCCCAAAAGCTGGGCCAGGAGCAGATAGAGGTACTCCGCCCCCGCCCCCACGACGATCTGCTCCGGGGCCACCGTCATGCCCTTGAAATCCCGGAGATCCCGGGCAATGGCCTCCCGCAGGACCCGGAGCCCCTGATGGGGAACCGGGTCCAGCTGCCCCCCCTCGGAGAGAACCTGCCGGGTCAGCCGGGCCCAGAGGGCGGAGGGAAAGCAGCCCCGGTCCACCTGTCCGCTCCGCAGGTCCAGCCGCCAGGCCCGGGGGCGCTCCTCCTCCGGGGCGGCGGGATGCTCCGCCGCCGGAGCCGCCGGGGAAAGGCGGTCCACCGGGCAGACAAAAAATCCCCGCCGGGGCCTGGCCTCCACATAGCCCTCGGCCTCCAGCTGCTGGTAGGCCTCGCCCACCGTGATCACGGACACCCGCAGGTGCTCCGCCAGCGCCCGCTTGGAGGGGAGGCGCTCCCCGGCGGCGGGCGCGCCCCTCAGGATATCGTCCCGAATCCGGCGGTACAGGTATTCGTACAGGGCCAGGTCCCCCCGGGCCTCCAGGTCGTAGGTCAGCATGCTTCCGCCCCTCCTTCTGATCTTATAAAAAAGTTTGATTCTGGATATTTTCATCATATCACATTGGAGGTATCATAGCAACATCAACCGACAAAGGAGCGACGAAATATGGAAAAAACGCAGAACCGAAGGATGGACGCCGGCCGGGTGGACGCACGGCTGCTGGCGCTGACGGGGCTGTTTGCGGCCCTGGGCTGTGTGGCGACCTTGGTCCTGCAGGTCCCCTCCCCCTCCGGGGGATACCTGAACCTGGGGGACGCTGTGGTCATCCTGGGGGCCTGGCTGCTGGGGCCGGTATACGGCGCCGTGGCCGGAGGCGTGGGGCCCGCCATGGCGGATCTGTTGTCCGGCTACGCCGCCTATGTCCCCGCCACCCTGATCATCAAGGCGGTCATGGCCCTGGCGGCGGCCCTGCTGTACAGGGCCCTTGGGAAGCGGGGCCTGGCCCTCTGCGCCGCGGCGGCGGAGGTGCCCATGGTTTTGGGCTACTGGCTGTTCGACGCGCTGCTGGCTTCCCTCTCCGGCGGCGGGGCCCTCGGCCTCTGCCTGATGGGAAGCGCGGCGGGCATCCCCAGCAATCTTGTCCAGGCCGCCTTCGGCGCGGCGGCGTCCACGCTGCTGGCCCTGGCGCTCCGGCGCAGCGGCTATGTCCGCAGCCGCTTCCCCAGCCTGTGACCCCCCGCCCGGAACAAGCCGCCCGGGGTTCTCCCGCAGTTCTCTCCCCTCCCGCCGGACAGGCTCCCCCTTTGCGACAAGCCGGGGCGCCGGAAAGCGTTGCTTTCCGGCGCCCTGAATAGTTCCTCCCGGGTCTTGACATTTGGCCTACAAGATGTTATCTTAATTTTAGCCTACAGTTTGTAGTCAAAGGAGGAATTATCTATGGCAGCCCTGCAAATCTCCGATTCGGAGCTGGAGCTGATGAAGATCGTCTGGTCCGCCGGGGGGACCGCCCTCTACGCCCAAATCATGGAAGCCCTGGCGAAGGAGGGCCGGAGCTGGCAGAAGAACACCGTCATCACCCTGCTGTCCCGGCTGGTGGACAAGGGCTTTTTGACCGTCCGCAAGCTGGGGCGGCGGAACGAGTACGCCGCCGCCGTCCTGGAGGCGGACTACCAGGCCGCCCAGACCCGGGCGCTGGTCAACAAGCTCTACGCCGGAAGCGCCAAGGGCCTGGTGGCGGCGCTGATCCGGCAGGAGGCCATCTCTCCCGGGGATTACGAGGAATTGCGGCGCTTCTGGGAGACGGGAGGCGGGGAGTCATGAGGGAGGTTTTGAAGACTGCCGTTTCCCTGTCCCTCTCCGGGTCCCTGGTGATCCTGGTCCTGCTGCTCCTCCGCCCCCTGCTCCGGGAGCGGGTCAGCCGGCGCTGGCAGTATTACATCTGGCTCCTCGCCGTTCTCCGGCTGCTGCTGCCCCTCTCGCCGGAGGGCGGCCCCGTGGGGGCGCTGTTCCGGGAGCCGGAGGCTTCCTCCGGCGGCGGACTCCCCGCCTTTTCCGCGCCTTCCGCCCCTCTGCCGGAGGGCGGGGACGCCGCGCCGCCGGACCTCTCCGCCCCGCCTGCGGTTCCCGGCGCTTCCGGCCGGGAGCCGCAGGCCGCCCCGCTCTCCCTGCCGGGCCCGGCAGAGGCGCTGGCCCTGGTCTGGCTGGGCGGGGCCCTGCTTCTGCTGGTGCGGAAGTGCACGGCCTGCCAAAGCTTTGCCCGCTGCCTCGACGCCGGGCGGCGGGAGATCTCCGATCCCGCCCTGCTGGACCTGCTGGCCCGGGCCGGAGCGCAGCTGGGCGTCCGGCGGGTTGTGGAGCTGTACGAAAATCCCCTGGCGGCTTCCCCCCTGCTGCTGGGGCTGGTCCGGCCCCGCATCATTCTGCCCTCGGCGGCGGTGCCGGAGGAGGATTTCCGGCACACGGTCCTGCATGAGCTGACCCATTACAAGCGCCGGGACATGCTCTACAAGTGGCTGGTCCAGCTCACGGCCTGTCTCCACTGGTGGAATCCCCTGGTCTGGGTCATGGCCCGGGAGACCGACCGGGCCTGTGAGCTGGCCTGTGACGAGGCGGTTCTCCGGGTCCTGCCGCCGGAGGAACGGCGGGCCTATGGGGACACCCTGCTCCGGGCCCTGGAATCCGGCGGCGGATACCGCGCCGCCCCGGGCTCCGTGTCCCTGGGGGAGAGCGCGGAATTATTGAAAGAGAGGCTGACGGCGATTATGCACTTCCGGAACACATCGAAACGAACCGCTCTGCTGTCCCTGCTCCTGGCGGCGGCGCTGACCACGGGGGCCGCGGCGGCGGGGGCCTATACCGGGCCTGCCCGGCAAAGCGCGGCCCTGCCCTCCGGCACGGGAGGGGCGTCCCCCTCCGCCCAGGCGGCGTCCACCGATAATCTCCGGCTCCGGGCCGCGCTCCTGGCGGAGCGCGCGTATGCGGACGGCGACCTTGCCGGGTTCTCCGTCGCCTTCCGCTGTCTGGACGGGGAGGCACAGACGGTCTGGCTGGAGCGGTGCTATCAGGACAAGCACATCGCCTTCTTCCGCGCCTGCCTGTCGGAATCCTGGGCGTGGGCGGAGGACTCCCTTTTGGAGCAGTACGCGGAGCGGGCCTATCAGGACAGGACCCTCGCCTTTTTCTCCCTCCTCCTCAAGGAGCTGGCCCCGGGGAAGAAGGAGCTGGACGCCTGGATCCGCCGGGCCGAACAGGACCGGCGGGCCGGCTTCCTGGCCGCTCTGCTGGCTGAGGCGGACCGGGACGGGGAGGCGGACACGCTGAAAAAGCAGCTTGAGGTCCAACAAATGGAGGAGTACCGGGCCCTGGGCATCACCAGGGAGGGCGGGGCCTATTCCTACAACGGGCAGCCGGTCCGCATCTTCCTGGACCTCCGGCCCGATGACTCCTGCGTGACCCTGGACATGAATCCCAAGGGCGTGCTGGACATCCGGGTGGAGCGGGGCCCGGACGGAAGCATTCAATCCGTCCGGGAGATGACCGGAGAGGAGGCGGAGGAACTCTTCGGCAGTCTGGAGGACGATGACCGCCCCGTGACGGTCCCCGTGAAGGAGGACCGTCTCCGGGAGAATACCTGGCACTGGCTGGGGGAGTTCACCCTGTCGGAGGGGGACCGCATCCGCTACGACGTGTCGGCGGAAACGGGAGACGGCATGACCATCGGCTTTGCCGACATGGAGCACAAGCCCAACGACGTGAGCTACTACACCGTCTCCAACCGCCGGGAAAACGGGGCCCTTCGCTGCACGGCCGACTTCCTTTTCGACGGCAAAACCGTAAAGCCGGGGCGCTACCGTCTTTTCCTCCACGCTCCGGGAGAATTGGAGAACGTCAGGGGCAGCGTGACCCTGGACCTTCTGGAGAAGGACCCCGCCCCGGCCGAGCCGCCGGAGGGCCCGATCTCCCTGCTGAAGGAGGAGGTTCCCGCCGCCGTCCGGGCCGCCATGGAGCGGTGCGGCGGCGGAACGTGGTGCCGGATCCGCCATGAGGGGCGGCAATATCTCTGGTACGGCGGCTTCCCCGGGCGCTGGTTTTACGCCCCCGTCTGGGAGGACGGGGCCTGGCTGGTAAAGTTCCAGCCCCGCCAGGGGCAGGGCCCCGGCTATATCCTCCTCTCCCTCCCCGACGGCATCCCGCTGAACGCGGTTCTGGAGGGAGAGCCGGTTCATCCGGTGGAAATCCAAGCGTAGGCTTCCCCTTCCAAAAAGAAATTTCAAAAACGTATACCCAAGCCGGGGGAGCTGTGGTATGATGATACAGGCTGTACACAAGCTCAAACTCGAAAAAGGAAGATGCTCCATGAATCCAAGAAACACCCTCCCCCTGCTCCTCGGGCTCCTGCTGCTCCTGTCGCTGCTCACCGGATGCGGGACGGAGCCCTCCCCCTCCGCGGGGGACGCGCCCCCCGCGGACAGCGCCGCCCCGGCGGCGGAGGAACCCGCAAGCGGCGCCGCCGCCCTGGGCTCCCTGGCCTCCTTCACGGCGGGCACGCTGGACGGCGAAACCTTCACCCAGGAGGATATCGCCGCCAAGGATGCGACTGTGGTCAACTTCTGGTCCACCACCTGCGGCCCCTGCATCGCCGAGCTGCCCGACCTGGCGGCCTTCGCCGGGGCCCTGCCGGACAACGTGCAGGTGATTACCGTCTGCCTGGACGGCTCCGGGAACGAGGAACGGGCGGCGGAGATTCTGGAGGAGGCCGGTTTTGAAGGCCCCACCCTCATTTCCGGGGACGGGGACCTGCTGGACCTCTCCCGCAATCTCATGTACACCCCTACCACCGTCTTCGCGGACAGCGGCGGCACGCTGCGGGGCGAGGCCGTCATCGGAGGCCGGGAGGACCTCTCCGGAACCTTCTTGGAGGCGGTGAACCAGGCGCTGGCGGACAGCGGAAAGGAAGCGGTCAGCCTTGCGACCTCCTGAAAAAGCGGCGCGGTTTCTGCGCCTCGGCGTGCTGCTCCTGGCCCTGGGCCTCATCGGCGCGGGCCTCCTGCGCCATGAGCAGGCCGAAGTTCTGGAAAAGGCGGTGCGGATATGCCTCGAATGCATCGGAATCGGATGAGGGGACGCCCCTCCTCCCAGCGGATTCTCCAGCTGGTTTCCGCCGCCCTGTTCAACGGCTATGCGGCGGGCTTCCAAAAGGGGCGGATTTTCACCGGCGGCAGCAAGGCGGTCTGCGTCCCCGTCCTGAACTGCTACTCCTGTCCCGGGGCCCTGGGGGCCTGTCCCATCGGCTCCTTGCAGACGGCCCTGGGGGCCGGGCATCACGTCCCCTTCTACGTGCTGGGCATGCTGACCCTGTTCGGCGTGCTGCTGGGGCGGGCGGTCTGCGGGCTGCTGTGCCCCTTCGGGCTGGTCCAGGATCTGCTGCACAAGCTCCCCCTTCCCAAGAGGCGGGTCCCCCCTAGAATCGACCGGCCCGCCCGGTATGGAAAATATGCCGTTTTGCTGGTGCTGGTGGTTCTCCTCCCCGCCTTCTGGAGGACGGAAACCGGCGTCACGCCGCCGCTGTTCTGCAAATACCTCTGCCCCGCCGGGACCCTGGAGGGCGGCATCCCCCTCATGCTGTCCGACTCCGCCCTGCGGAAGGCCGCCGGGGCCCTCTTTAACTGGAAGCTGCTGTCCCTGGCGGCCATCCTGCTCGCCTCCGCCGTCGTCCACCGGCCCTTCTGCAAGTACCTGTGCCCGCTGGGGGCCTTCTACTCCCTGTTCAACCGTTTCAGCTTTTTCCGGCTCCGGCTGGACCACGGAGCCTGCGTAGGCTGCAAAGCGTGCGAGGCCGTCTGCCCCATGGACGTCGCCGTCACAAAGGACCTCGGCGGCCCGGAGTGCATCCGCTGCGGAAAATGCCGCTCCGTCTGCCCCACCGGAGCCATCTCTTTCAAATTCAAGTAGGCGCCCTCTCCCGGGAAGGGCCCCGGGCGCCTCCCGGGGCGCGGAAGGCCCGCCGGGGCGCCCTTTCCAAAAAGGCGGCAATCCAAATACACAAGAAGAACAATCAGGAGGAATCGGAACCATGGACTACGCGAAAGAATCCCTGCGGCTTCACTACGAATGGAAGGGCAAGCTGGAAGTAACGCCCCGGGCGGCGGTGGACGGCAAGGAAGCCCTCTCCCTGGCCTATACGCCCGGCGTGGCCCAGCCCTGCCTGGAGATTCAGAAGGACGTGAGCAAAAGCTACGAGCTGACCCGCCGGTGGAACACCGTGGCGGTGGTCACCGACGGCACCGCCGTCCTGGGCCTGGGGGACATCGGCCCCGAGGCGGGCATGCCCGTCATGGAGGGCAAGTGCGTCCTCTTCAAGGCCTTCGGCGGCGTGGACGCCATCCCCCTGTGCGTGCGGAGCAAGGACGTGGACGACATTGTGAACACGGTGGCCCTGCTTTCGGGCAGCTTCGGCGGGGTCAACCTGGAGGACATCTCCGCCCCCCGCTGCTTTGAAATCGAGCGGAAGCTGAAGGAGCGCTGCGACATCCCCATCTTCCACGACGATCAGCACGGCACCGCCGTCATCACCCTGGCGGGCCTCAGCAACGCGCTGAAGGTGGTGGGCAAGCCCCTGGACGGCGTCCGGGTGGTCATAAACGGCGCGGGGGCGGCGGCCGTCGCCATCTCCAGGCTGCTGCTCTCCGCGGGAGTGAGGGACCTGACGCTCTGCGACCGGAACGGCGCCATCTACGCCGGACGCCCCAAGGGCATGAACCCCGTCAAGGAGGAGATGGCCCGGGTGACGAATCTCTCCGGGCGGTCCGGCACCCTGGCGGACGTTCTGGCGGGGGCGGACGTGTTCATCGGCGTTTCCGCGCCGGGGGCGGTGACCACGGAAATGGTGAAAACCATGAACCGGGACGCCGTCATCTTTGCCTGCGCCAACCCCACGCCGGAGATCTTCCCCGACGACGCCAAGGCCGGCGGCGCGGCGGTCGTCTCCACCGGCCGGAGTGATTTCCCCAACCAGATCAACAACGTCCTGGCCTTCCCCGGCATTTTCCGGGGCGCGCTGGACGCCAGGGCCAGCGACATCAACGACGCCATGAAAATTGCCGCCGCGGGCGCGCTGGCGGGCCTCATCTCGGAGGAGGAACTCAGCGCGGATTACATCATTCCCGCCGCCTTTGACCCCAGGGTCAAGGACGCGGTGGCCGCCGCCGTGAAGCAGGCCGCCTACGACTCCGGCGTCGCGCGAATCTGACCCCCTTCCATTCGCTCCCCAAGCGGCGGGAGGGCCCTTGCGGTCCTCCCGCCGCTCAAATTAACGTGTGGTGTGTGACGGCTATGATAAAAAAATGCATTGTAATTTCGGATTCCTTCAAGGGCACCCTCTCCAGCCGGGACATCTGCCGGATCGCCCGGGAGACGGTTCCGCCGCTCCTTCCCCGGTGCGAGGTTGTCTGCATCCCCGTGGCGGACGGCGGCGAGGGCACCGTCGCCTGTTTTGAGGAGGCCATGGGGGCCTCTCCCGTCGGCGTCTGCGTCCGGGGGCCCCACGGGGAAGTCGTTCAGGCCCGGTACGGCCGGAAGGGCCGGAGGGCAATCATTGAAATGGCCGCCGCCGCGGGGCTGCCCCTGGCCGGCGGGCACATGGATCCTGAGCGGGCGACCACTTACGGCGTCGGCCAGCTCATCCGCCATGCCGTGGAGCACGGCTGCACCGACGTCCTGCTGGGCCTGGGCGGCAGCGCCACCAACGACGGCGGCTGCGGCGCCGCCGCCGCCCTGGGGGCCCGCTTTTACCGCCGGGACGGCGGCGCCTTTGTCCCGGTGGGCGGCACGCTGGACCAGATTGACCGCATCGATCTGTCCGAAACCCGGAACCTGTTGAAGGGCGTGGAGATTACGGTGATGTGCGACGTCGAAAACCCGCTCTGCGGCCCCCAGGGAGCCGCCTTTGTTTTCGGCCCCCAGAAGGGGGCGGACCCGGACATGGTCCGGCGGCTGGACGGGCAGCTCCGGGCCTTCGGCGCGGCGCTGGACCGGCAGCTGGGCCTGAAGCTGGACCAGATGCCGGGGGCCGGCGCCGCCGGAGGCATGGGCGCCGGGTGCGCCGCCTTCCTGGGGGCCGGGCTGCGCCCAGGCATTGAGGCGGTTTTGGATATGGTGGATTTCGACCGCTGCCTGGAGGGGGCGGACCTGGTGATCACCGGCGAGGGGCGCCTTGACGCGCAGAGCCTCCAGGGAAAGGTGATTTCCGGCGTCGCAAAGCGGACGCAGCCCAGAGGCATTCCGCTCCTGGCAATCGTCGGCTGCATCGGGGACGGCGCGGAGGCGGCCTATGCCCGGGGCGTTACCGCCATGTTTTCCATCAACCGGGAAGCGGAAGCCTTTCCCCAGAGCGCCCCCAAAAGCGCGGACCATTACCGCCGTACGCTGGAGGATGTTCTGCGGCTGGTCCGGGCGCTGAGCTAGAGGGATGTCTTCCAATTCCTGGAATGCCGAACCAGGGCGGATTTTTTGCCGGGCAAGGTAATTTCTCGGGGAAACCCAGACAAAAGTGAAAATTTTGGAGTGACAGAGCCGGGGAAACAAGTGCTATTCACAGGCGTTCTTTTCTGTGTGGGATGCACATCTCCTATGCGGCGCTGTCGCGACAGCCGGAAGCACAAGGATGGAAGCCCCTCCACCTATCAGGGTTATGGTGCAATCGTTACGCTACCGATGGGAAAACGGTCTGTTCCGGGCACATTATCAATCAGTGGGTATTGATTGAGTTGCTGCTGATCGACATCCGCTTTAAAGAGGCGCCGGCACAGAATAACCCCATTGGTCTGAAAGAGAAAATTACGGCTTAACACAATGCCGCCAGCCTGAAACAGGGGAAAACGCTCCAAGCGGCCATGGATGCGTTGGGCAAACGGCTTGCGGAATTGGACAAGCTGGCAGCGGCGGCCTATGAGGATAAGGTGAAGGGCGCGATCCCGGAAGCGGTATGCTTTCAACTGCTGAAGCGGCATGAGGATGAGCGCATGAATAAGCTGGAACAGCGGACAAACCTGTCCGCCCAGTTGGGAAGCCTGCCGGGCGGATGAAAAGGCCGCTGATGACTGGCTGACAATGATCCGGAATTACTCCAAGCAGGAGGACTTGGCCTGTCCCACGCTCTTGCGGCTGGTGAGGCGCATGGAAGGTGGAGAGCGCAGGGGGGTCAGTGGGCGTGACGAGCGCAACATTAAAATCTACTATAACTTTGTCGGTTTTGCGGAACTGTAAAAGCATCATTCTTTACAGATAACATTATACCGAATACTACGCGCGGGATATTTCAAAGAAGCGCCGGATCGTGAACAAGATGAAAGGAACTTCCGGCGTATCGCTGTCCCTGCCGCCCTACGGCTACATCAAGACCCCGGAGGACCCCCGCTTTTGGGTGATCGGCCCGGAGGCCACTGCCGTTGTTCAGCGTATCTACCGAATGGCCCTGGACGGCTACGGATTGGCGGAGATTGCCGCTGCGTTGGAGCAGGATGGGGTGTTCAATCCTACCTATTACCGGCGGAGCAAGGGGACCAGCCGGGGCGGTTCCAAGAGCACCGTGGAGCCTACCAAGTGGGGACATACCCCCATCAAGAAAATTCTCACCTCGCAGGAGTATTGCGGCGACGTGATTAATTTCAAATCCCGCTCCAAGTCCTACAAGATGAAAAAGCGGATTGAGAACCCGGTAGAGAACCGGGCAATCTTCCTCAATGTCCATGAGGCCATTATAGACCGGCCCACCTGGGAAAGGTACAAAATATCACGAAGGGGACGCGCCGCAAACGGCCTACTGTCACCCAGGAACCTAGCGTTTTTTCCGGCTATCTCAAATGCCCGGCGTGCGGCGGCAACCTCAATTTCCACTTCAACCAAGGCAACCATGCAAACACTTTTCGCAGATAAGCAAAATACTCTCCATCTTCCTGGGTCAACGGAGATCGCCAGCCTTGTTCAGTACCAACGGTTTCAGTCTTCAGCAGCCCATCTCTGTTCATTTCAGGCATTGACATTGGTATCCCTCCTGTATTCTGCAATCAATTGCTCCGCCGCATCTTCCCAAATCACTAGCCGAAAAGGATCATAAGAGCCAACCTGGCATACGTCGAATTCCTGGCGATAGTAGTCCAGTAATTCGCTGGTCTTCGCTTTAAAAACCAGCACGCCATCAAAGCCCGCATCCATAGGAACTTGAACCGCATAGGCGAATAACGCTTTGGCGATTCCGATATATCGCTTTTGCCCGCCCTCGGCGTGAAGAAGATTCGCGTTGCTGTGGCGGGCGCTTTCTAAATAAATGATTTCTACTGCCAGGCTCCCTTGGGCTAACTCATAAGACATGAGTCCCACCAGCTCGTTGATTTCAGGCCGACATAGGGCAACCTTGTTTGGCAGTTCCGCAGCAAAAGGACTCATCCAATTAGTCTGCCAAACCTATGTCTCCGGCTGGCCTCTTTTGCCGGCGAAAGCCGGGGCTTTCTTACCGGATACCGCATCCAGAACAAACAGCTCAAGTATTTACAACTCCACTTTTCAAAAAAATTTACCACAAGGGGTGTGAAAAACAAGCCGACCGCTCAAAATCTGCGTCACTATAAACAAAGAAAAGGCTGACGAAAAAGAGAGAAACCTAGGCATCCAACTCGTGCCTATAAGTTCCTAGACGTTTACCCGCGACCCTGGTATGGTGTATCGCTGGGAAGGAAGTGAAGGCGTGAAGCGCCAGAGAAAATCAATTGCAGATCAGATCCATAAAAATGATTTCCGCATTCCGTCACTTTACCCGCATCAGGTCTGGTTCCGCTTGTCCGGCGGCCACATCAATCCGGGCTTCCTCATTTTTAATCTCCCAATGAATGAGGAAGGTGAGCGCTCCCCGGAGAAGAATGACGGCCCCCAGGGTCAGCAGTTCGCTCTGCTCCCGGACGATGACTGTCCGCAAAACTTCCCCGCCCAGCTTGAACTCCAGGGCCAGGGCAATGCCCTGGGCCAGGTCCAGCCGGACATGGGGATTATGCCGGACACAGCCGATCATGCTTTTTACCGCCGTAACCAGCAGAATCGTAACCCCGAAGCACTCCAGCAGCAGCACGCCGTATTGTACGATCAGCTGAAAAATATTTTCAATCTGGTGCAGCAATGCCATATGCAGTTCTCCTTTACAAAAACGTTCTCAGAACGCGGCAGAGCGCAGAACGGCGAAGGACTTGTCGGATTCAAAACTGCCCTCCAGGCCCTCAGTGATGAAAACCTGACGGTCCTCCGTCACCAGCACCAAGTCAAACCCGCCGTCCTTCCGCCAAAAGTCCGCGGCGTCCTCCAGCCCCATCAGAAACAAAGCCGTGGAGAGAGCGTCGGCCCTGGCCCCGTCCTCCGAAACCACGGTGACAGACAGCAGGTCCGACTCCGCCGGGCGGCCCGTCCGGGGGTCCAGGATATGGATGTAGGTTTCGCCCTCCGCCTCAAAATACCGCTCGTAGCCGCCGGAGGTGACGGCGGCTTGATCCTCCAGGGTCAGTACGGCGAAATAATCCGCCCCCTCCGGGTCCCGAACGCCGACTCGCCAGAGAGACTTGTCCGGTTTTTTCCCCAGGACCTGGATGTTTCCGCCCAGGGACACCATGCCGGAGGAAATGCCATGCTCCCGGAAAATTTCCATCACCCTGGCGGCGGCATAGCCCTTGCCCACGCCGCCGAAGTCCATGGCCTGGCCCGGTTCCATGTAAAGAACCCCGCCGTCCAGCCGGAGCCTGGAGGAATCCACCAGCGGCAGCGCGTTCTCGATCTCCGCCTCCGCGGGGACCCGGTATTCCTGGTTTGGAAAGCCCCAGAGCTTCACCAGGGGATAGATGGTGCAGTCGAAAAGTCCGCCGGTTTCTTCGTAGGTTTCCAGCGCCATGTTCAGGACGGCGGCGGTGTCCTGAGATACCGTGCCGCCTGCCTCCCGGTTCAGCCGGGAGACCTCACTGTCCGGGTTCGCGGCGGAAAGCAGGGCGTCCAGCCGCTGAACCTCTCCAAGAGCCTCGTCCAGCGCCGCTTCGGCGTTCCCGCCATAGGCAGTGAACTCCATGAGGGTGTCCATGGCGAAGAGCTGCCGGGTGTAGGCCTGCTTTTGCGAAGCGGCGGACTGCCAGACACAGCCCGCCGCCAGCGTCAGCGCTCCCAGACCCAGCAGCCAGAGAGACCAGCGCCTCATTTTGTCAGTACCATGGCGTGGGTGGGGCACTTCTCCGCGCACTTCCCACAGCCTGCGCACTTGGTATTGTCCACCCGGGCCAGGGTCCCGTCCAGGGTGACGGCCTCATCCGGGCACTGTTTGGCACAGATGCCGCAGCCGATGCACCCGGCGGAGCAGAGCTTCCGCACCTCCGTGCCCTTGTCGGGACTGGAACAGCGGACCGCCGCCGTTTTTCCGGCGGGAATCAGCTCAATGAGGTGTTTCGGACAGGCGGCGGCGCACAGGCCGCAGCCCACGCACTTGGAATCGTCCACCACCGCCACGCCGTCCACGACATGAATGGCGTCATATTGGCACGCCTCCACGCAGGAGCCGAAGCCCAGGCACCCATGAGCACAGGCCCAGGGATTCAGCCCCGCCAGGGCGGCGGCGCGGCAGTCCGCCACGCCTGCGTACTGCGCAGTGACGGAGGTTTTTTCGCAGTCGCCGCCGCAGCGGACGAAGGCTACATGGCGCTCCGCCGCCTGGGCCGCCACGCCCCTCACGGCGGCAATCTGTTCCGCCTTGCCGCTGGAGCATACCGGGCAGGCGTTGGCCGGGGCCTCGCCCTTGGCGATCGCCGCCGCCACCGCATCACAGCCCGCGTATCCGCAGGCCCCGCAGTTGTTGCCCGGCAAGAGTTCCCGGATTTCGGCTTCCCTGGGGTCCGTCTCCACCCGGAATTTCCGGCCCGTGGCCACCAGGGCCACGCCCAGCACCAAGCCAATGACGCCGACCACCAGCGTCGCAATCAAAATATCCATCGTCCCGCCTCCTTACGAAATGCCGCCAAAGCCCATGAAGGCAATGGACATCAGCGCCGCGCTGAGCAGGACCAACGGCGCGCCCCGGAAGGGCAGGGGCACGGCGGACTCGTCCAGCCGCCCCCGGATGCCAGCCAGCAGCACGATGGCCACGGTGAAACCCACGGCGGTGCCGAAGCCCGCCAGCACGCTCTCTGCAAGGCCGTAGCCGTTCTGCACATTGGTCAGGGCCACGCCGAGAACCGCGCAGTTCGTGGTAATCAGGGGCAGGTAGATGCCCAGGGCCTTGTAAATGGCGGGGGAGTTTTTCTTCAGGAACATCTCCACCATCTGGACCAGGGCCGCAATGACCAGGATGAAGACGATGGTCTGGAGGTAGGCGAGGCTCAGGGGTTCCAGCACGAAGGTATAGAGAAGGCTTGCCACCGCCGAGGCGATGGTGATGACGAAGATCACCGCGCCCCCCAGGCTGAGGGACGCCTTCATCTGCTTGGACACGCCCAGGAAGGGGCAGATGCCCAGGAACTGGCTCAGCACCACGTTGTTCACCAGCGCCGCGCCCACGACGATCATGACCAGCGAGTTCATTTCACCGCCTCCTCTTTTGTATCCTCACAGATTTTTCCGCACTTGGCGCAGCAGCCGTCACAGCCGTTGACCATTTCGTTGGCCCGGGTCATGACGCTGGCCCCGTTCATCACCGCCACCACGATGGCCAGCACCAGGAAGGCCCCCGGCGCGCGGATGAAGATTCCAAGGGGGGTGAAGACCTCCGGGGAGAGAATGGTCACGCCGAAGGCCGTCCCGGCTCCCAGGAACTCCCGGACCAGGCCGATGAGAACTAAGGCGATGGTGAAGCCCAGGCCCATGCCCACGCCGTCGAACAGGGACGGCAGAGGGGAATTTTTGGAAGCGAAGGCCTCCGCCCGGCCCAAAATAATGCAGTTGACCACAATCAGGGGGATGTAGATGCCAAGGGCCTTGTAGAGGTCCGGCAGGTACGCCTGGGTCAAAAGCTCCACCACCGTCACGAGGGACGCGACAATGACGATGTACGCCGGGAGACGGACCTCGTCGGGGATGCTTTTGCGCAGGAGCGAGATGATGAGGTTGGAGACAATCAGCACCGCCATGGTGGAAAGGCCCATGCCGAAGCCGTTTATGGCGCTGGTGGTCACAGCCAGCGTGGGGCACATGCCCAGCATCAGCACCAGGGCGGGATTCTCCTTTAAAACGCCGTTATAAATGCGTTCCAAACAGGTTTTCATGGTACCACTCCCCCTTTCAGCCCAGGTTGGCGGCGCAGAAATTCAGCGCCGCGTTTACCGCGTTCACCACGGCCCCGGAGCTGATGGATGCGCCGGAGACGCTGTCGATTTCGTTATCCGCAGTGGAGCCGCCCGCCTTGTTCAGGACAAAGCGGTCCGTGTTCACTCCGGCAAACTGGCTCATGAAGGGTTCCTCGCCGCAGAGGGAGCCCAGGCCGGGGGTTTCGTTCAGCTCCGTGAAGGCAATGCCGCTGACGGTTCCGTCCGCCTGGATGCCGACAGAGAGGGTGATGTTCCCCTCCATGCCGTCTCCGCTGGTGACGCTGACCACATAGCCCGCCGGATTTCCGGAGGCGTCGGTTCCCACTACGGCCTCGTTGATAGTGACTTTTCCGAAGTCCGTTCCGTAGACCTCGCCGCCCAGGGCTTCAATGGCCGCGGTGAGCGTGTCGTCATAGGCAAAGCTCTCCGCGCCGGGGCACACCGCCTGGTAGGAGGCCAGGTTCGCCGCCATCTGCTGCTGGGCAATGGCGTCCTTGGTCAGCTTGTAAACGCCGCTGAGGGCCACGCCCGCGATCAGGGTGATGACGCACAGCGTCAGGGCGGGCTTGGGCAGGAGGGGGCGCTTTTCGTCCTCCATGGCCTGGGGCCGGTGGCCGTAGGGCTTGGGGACGCAGAACTCGTCAATCAGGGGCACCGCCATGTTGGAAATAATAATCGCGTAGCTGACGGAGTCCGCGGCGCTGCCCAGCACCCGGAATACGCCGGAGAGAATTCCTACCAGCGCACCGAAGATCAGCTGGCCCGTGGAGGTAACGGGGCTGGTCACCGGGTCTGTTGCCATGAAGACCGCCCCCATGACGATACCGCCACCAACAAGATGGGCCGCGATAAACGCCGGGTCAAAGCCCTGCCCGCCGAAGAGGGCGATAAACAGGGAAAAGCTCACCAGCGCCGCCGCCGGAATCTCGAAGGTGATGCCGCCCACGATCCAGAGGTAGAAGCCGCCCAGCATTAACGCGGCCACAGACCCGCCGATCACGCCGTTCTGAAAGCCCAGGAAGGCACTGCCAACGTGGACCAGCTCCCCGGCTGCAAGGTCTGCCAGAGGCGTGGAGCTGGTCACGCCGTCCACGGCGTAGCTGGTCATGGCTCCGCCGAAGGAGATCAACAAACAAAATGGCGAACAGGCTCCCGGCGTAGGGGATGTACAGGGGAACCGAGGCCGGGAGGCACAACGCCAGCAGGAGGCCCGTCACCACGGCGCTGCCGTCCTTGACCGTGTTGGGCCGCTTGGTGACGTAATCAAAGATAAACTCCGTCATGACCGCCGTGAGAATGGACACGGCAATGACCATAAAGGCGTGGAAGCCGTGATGGTAGACGCCCACCACAGCCGCCGGGCAGAGGGCCAGAATCACATCGTACATGACCTGCCCGGTGGTCAGCTTACTGCGGACGTGGGGACTGGAGGAAAGGAACGGCAGAGCCGGTTTCTTCTCCGCACTCAAATCCTGCGCCGCGGTCTTTGTCAAAGTATTCATGCCGTCGCCCCCTTCCGCTTCGCCGCCGCGACTTCGGCCTTGGCCTGTTTAAAGAGCTGCATCAGGGGCCGTTTCGCAGGGCAGATATAGGTGCAGGAGCCGCACGCGATGCACTCCATGCCATAGAGCTTTTTCTCAAAGCGGTCAAAGTCCTTCCGCTCCACAGCCGCCGCCATCATCTGCGGTGTGAGGCCCAGGGGACAGACCTGGTTGCACCGCCCGCACCGGAGGCACGCCGTTTGCTGCTCCTCCGCCAGGGCCACGGGGTCCCGAAGGAACACCGTCAGAGCGTTGTTGTTTTTGCAAACGCCTGTTTCCAGGGACGACAGCGCAATGCCCATCATGGGCCCGCCGCAGATGAGCTTCTCCGGGGAGGCGCCTTCGGGGAAGCCTTCGGCGGCCTCCAGTACCTTCAAAAAGGGAGTTCCGGTCTTCACCAGCAGGTTGCAGGGAGAGGCCACCCCGTCGCCGGAGACGGTGAAGGGCCGCTCCGTCAAGGGCTCGGAATGGCACACGGCCCGGTAAATGGCCCGGACGGTGCTCACGTTTTCCACTACGCACCCCGCGTCCGCCGGGAGCATCCCCAGCTTGATATGCCGCCCGGTGACGACGCTGATGACGGACCGCTCGCCGCCCTGGGGGTATTTCGTCTGCACGGCGTGGACCCGCATCCGGTCCTTGCCCGCACAGGCGTCGGTCATGGCGGCAATGGCCTCGGGTTTGTTCTCCTCGATGACCACCACGCCCCGGGCGTTGGGGAATAGGGCCAGCATCAGCTCCAGGCCTCCGGTAATTTCCTCGGAGAAATTCCGCATGAGCCGATCGTCGCAGGTGATGTAGGGCTCGCACTCTGCGCCGTTCACCAGGACGAATTCGATGGCCTCCGGGTTTTTGGGAGCCAGCTTCACGTGGGTGGGGAAGCCCGCGCCGCCCATGCCCACGACTCCGGCCTTT
The DNA here is from genome assembly GCA_948902155.1 of uncultured Oscillibacter sp. The sequence goes on along the minus strand of CAQVQZ010000003.1, from coordinate 12,686 downwards.
TGAATTGCCGCCAGGATTTCCTCCTTGGTCAGCTCCGCAGGGTCCACCCTTGCTCCCACGCCGGGGGCGGGGGTATCCTGCCCGTCGTTTTCAATTACGATGGACAGGGCGGGTACGCCGAAGACGTTCCGCCGGTTCTCCACGGCCTTCACTGTGCCGGAGACGGAGCTGGCGATATTGGCGGAGACGAAACCCTCCGCCTCCGCAATGAGCTGCCCGGCCAGGACGTGGTCCCCCTTTTGGACCACGGGCCTCGCGGGCTTTCCGATGTGCTGGTTCAGGGGGAAGATCAGCTCCTCCCCAGGCGGGCAGGCCCGGAAGGGAAGATCTCTTGCAAGCGCTTTCCCATCCGGCGGATGCACCCCGCCGGTAAATGTTTTCTTAAACATAGGCCGCCCTCCGTCACTTCCCGGCGACGATTTTCGCGGCCCTGCGACCAAAGGTCATGGTCCGTCCGCAGGCAAGGCCCGTGAAGAGGTTTGGATAGGTGGTGGCGAAGAAGCCGCCGGTGCAGTCTCCGGTGGCGTACAGTCCTTCGATGGGTTTACCCTCTGTGTTCAGCACCTGCATATCCGTATTGATGCGGCAGCCGTTCAGGGTGGTCAGGTGCCACGCGCCGGTACGGATGCCGTAGAAGGGGGCGGTATCCACCGGGGTGAGGCGGTGCTTTTCCTTTCCGTAGTCCTCGTCCACGCCCTTGGCGCACAGTTCATTGTAGCGCTTGACGGTTTCCACAAAAGCATCGGCGGGGATATTCAGCTTCTCCGCCAGCTCCTCCAGGGTGTCGGCCTTCTGGAGATAGCCCTCCTCGATCAGCTGCTCATTCCGGCTCCAGACAAAGCTGTAGGGCATGTTGCTGGCCGCGCCGTTGGGGAAGGGGAACAGGCGGCAGCAGCCCACCTCGTCGAACTGCTCGCAGTATTTCTCGTTGTTGGCGTCGAAGATGTCGCAGTATGTATGGAAGGGCTGCATCTCCATGGAGTGGAGCATGAACTCATAGGGGCCGGACTCGTTGCAAAAGCGCTTGCCGTTGAGATTCACCTTCAGGAAGGGCTGCTCGCCGAACCAGAACCATTTGCCGTTGGTCTTGTATCCGGCGGTTTCCGTGGGCAGGCAGCAGCAGCGGTTGAACATCATAGAGGCGTGGGTGGGGTCCAGCCAGCCGCCGGCCCAGAGCATGGCCTTGATGCCGGAGCCGTCGCAGGTGGAGCCCAGGGCATAGTTGATCTTCATTTCCAGGGTCTGGGGCTGGAGGGCCATCATCATGTCCGTGTTGCAGGCATAGCCTCCGGCACACATGATGACGCCCTTGGAGGCGTTGACCCGGATATAGTGCTGGTCGTTCCCATCCTGAGCGATCACGCCCGTGACCTTGCCGGAATCGTCCTGCTCCAGCTTCACCAGGGCGGTGGACAGCTTCCACTCCACGCCCAGCTCGTCGCAGTGCGCCTGGAAGGTGGAATCCAGCGTAACATCCTCCGGCGCGCCGTCCTTCTTATGGGGGCTGTGCCCGGTGGCGTAGGCTTTGTCCCGTCCGGGGTCACTGAGATTGCCCACGCCGCCTTCCAGGGACATATAAAAGTGGCCGGTGCGTTCCAGAATATCCGTCAGCCAGTCCACCAGCTCACCGGAGTTCTCGATCCAGACCTTCACCAGATCGGAATCCACGTAGCCGCTGCCGTAGCGGACGATATCCTGGAGCGCCTCCATCTTGTCGATGGCCAGCTCGGGCCTCTGCTGGATTTCCGCCAGCTGGATTTTGGAGTTGATGGCGCCGATATCTTCCCGGATCGTCGTGGCCTTCTCCCGCTTCTCCAGGACCAGGACCTTGGCGCCCTCCTCGGCGGCGGTCATGGCCGCCATCCAGCCGCCGGTGCCGCAGCCTACCACCAGGACCTCGGTGTCGATGGTTTCGGTAATGTCGCTCTCGGCAATTTCGGGGGCTTCTCCCAGCCAGTCGGCGCTTCCGGCGGAATCGCCGCCGTCCAGGGTGACGGCCTGGCCGCTGGCCTGAGAAATGCAGTCCGCGGCGGCAGTTTTGATGGCGTCCGCCGTGACCGTGGCGCCGGAGACCCCGTCTACATTACAGGTCTGGGCGGCGAGAATTTTGTCCCGCATTTCGCCGCCGATTTTGCCGCCGATGTCCGGGGTTTCCCCGGAGACGTCGATTTCCATATCCGTAATGCTGTGCTCATCAAAGGTCATGGTAACGGTGACGTCGCTGTTGATGCCTCGGGCGGAAGCGGAGTAAGTGCCGGGGGTATAGGTCATATTGCTCACCGCAGGAGTGGGCGTTCCGGCGGAGCCGGACGCGGCGGGCCTGTTGTTGATGGAGTATTCCACGCCCTGCAATACGCCCAGGGTGGCGACGCTGGCGGCGCCCGCCGCCAGGCCCTTGATAAAGGTCCTTCTGGAAATCTCATTCTTGGCCATTTGCTTGTCTCTCCTTTTTTGATTGATGTGTCTTCTCTTTTTTCCGCTCGGCCCGCTCCTGAAGCGTTTGACCGGCGGCGCACAGCAAAATGCTCAGCTCATACAGCGCCAGCATGGGCACGGCCACCATGATTTGGGATACCACATCCGGCGGCGTAATCAAAGCGGCGAGGAAGAAAATCGCCACAACCATGACCCGCCGTCCCTTCCGCATCCAGCGGACTTTTAAGAGACCCGCCCGGTTCAGCAGCACCGATACCACAGGCAGCTCGAACACGACGCCGAATACCAGAAACACAGTGGTCAGGAAAGATATATAATTCTGAACGGAAACGGACGCGGAGGCGCTGCTGTTGCCGCTGAGGGAGCTTAAAAAGTAAAGCATGAAGGGCAGCATGATCCGGAAGGCGAAATACACGCCTCCGCAGAAGCACGCCAGCCCGAAAATCATGGCGAACAAAAACAGCGCCTTTTCCCGCCGCTTCAGCCCCGGCCGGACAAAGGCCCAGGTCTGATAGCACAAAACGGGGACCGAGGCGCAGAGGCCGCAGACCAGCGCCGTGGTCACGTACTGCATCAGCAGCTCCTGGGGAGCGATGTAGACAAAGCGGTAGCGGTAGCCCCGCCCGATGGCCAGCAGCAGTTCCACGATTCGCGGGGCAAAGTGCAGCCCCGCCAGTGTGGCGGCCAGCAGCACGCCCAGGCACACGAACAGGCGGTTCCGAAGCTCCCGGAGATGCTCCGAAAGGGGCATCTCCAGGTCCGCGCCCCCGGTCTTAGGACTCGGACTGCCCGGCATCGTCCTTCTTGCCCTCCTCGCCTACGCCCTCCCGGAAGCTCTTCACGCTTTTTCCGAACATTTTTGTCAGCTTGGGAATCTGCGTGGGCCCAAAAATGATGACCACCACGGCCAGAATCAAAATCAGCTCTGTCGTACCAATTCTCATGATTAACGTCCTCCTTATGCCTGGCGGCAAGTTTGATTTATGACGCAGCGTCCTCCGCCGCGGCAGCCTCGCGGCTCTCCTCTTCTTCCGGCTTCTCCCCACCGGCGGGCGGCTTTTGCTTGCCGATTCCGGCGAAGGATTCTTTGATATCCTTCACGTTTCCCTGAACCGCCTTGTCCAGGTCCTCCAGCGGTTTTGCCGCCTCCCGCAGGGGAGCCTGGGCTTCCTCCAGGGGCTTTACCACGCTTCTCTTGATTTCCTGCGTGGCCTCGTCGGAGTATTTTTTAAACTGCGACACGGCCTCTCCCAGCTTCTTGGCATAGGCGGGCAGCCGTTCCGGCCCCAGGGCAAACAGCGCCACGACGAAGACGAGGAGGAGCTCTGTCATTCCGATCCGCATGATCTCACCACCTTTCTGAGCAATCGATTTTGTTGGAAATATGAGGGGATTTTGAAACAATTGCTGGCGTTCCCGCAGTATTGTTCATATTTTATCAATTCCGGGTTTGCTGTCAAGGGCTATCACTGAAAACGGAAAAAATAATACCGAAACGAGAAATATTTCTTGCGTTTTTCAAAGGCGGCAGGTATTCTATAGTCAGCACCGATGACTCTATAGGCAAAGGGGAGGGGATGACATGCGGGCGAAGCTGGAAGACACCCTGGAAGTGACGCGGAAGATTATCCGGGGATTTTTTCAAGGAGATGTGGAGCCATGGTTTTCGTATCTATGTGCTAGAAGCGTATGGGTTGGACCGGGGCAGCGCACGATCTCCGGAGGGGATGCTATCCGAGAATACTTCAAGGGAGAAAACCGAATGCGAGATCTTCAAATCTTTCGGGAAGAGTATGACGTGTTCCCGGTCAACGCACGGTGTTCCGCCGTAGCGGCGCATATTGAAGCGGGAAAACAAAAGGCCGTTTCCGCGCAGATGACCGCCACTTATACCATTCTCTACCAACTCATCGGCGGGGAAACGAAGATTCTATTAACCCATGCCAGCCACGGGCTTCTGCGCTCCTTTAAGCCGGACCGGGACAGTCCGCTGACCTGGGTCCCGGCTTATCATCTATACCGGAACCTGCTGCTGGACTTGCCAGAGACGGGACGCCTGGCCATCCCCAGCGGCGGCAGGTTCTTTTACATCCATCCCAATGTGATTCTCTATATTCAGAGTAAAAACCGGAGGGCGGAGGTGTTCAGCGTGGACAATGTCATCCGGAGTGATCTGCCAATCAGCCAAATCAACGCACTGCTGCCTCCAGGGTTTTGTTCCATCCACCGCTGCTACACCGTAAATCCCCGGTATGTATCTTCTGTCCAGCGATATAAGGTGACGCTGGTCACCGGAGAATCGCTTCCTATCCCTGCGGAGTCATATAATCGAGTGAAGGCCGAATTAGACAGGCTCATCAGATGTTCTTTCGACGAGCCGGATTGATTGAAGATTGGGAATCGCGGAAAGGCGGTTTATCCTTGTTTGTTGAGGATTGTATCAGCCAGGTTCAGAAAAGGGGCCCCCTGTACTGTGACAGGGGACCCCTTTTCTGCTCTAAACTTGCATCCGGCGTATCCACATGGTATCCAGTCCCGCCCTGTGGTTCTCCGGCGGTACTTCGGCACAGCCGCCTGCAATATCTCGGACGGGTATTTCCATTGAGAATTCCTTGACCAGCAGGGAGACATCGCAAATGTCTATATGGAAACACACCGAACATTTCCGGTAATATCAATAAAATACAGGGGAAAGTTTTGTGGAACCCATGAATTGATTTTTGCCTGAAAACTGTGCTATAATTTATTTGCACCTAAAGAATACGTATTCAGACGGAGCCAATATGATTACAATGACGGAAATCGCAAAATTGACCCATGTTTCCCAGCCCACGGTGTCCCGTGTGCTGAACGGAAGCATGACGGTGGCTCCGGAGATTCGGGAACGGGTGCTGGCCTGCGCCAGAGAGCACGATTATCAGTTCAACGCCTTGGCCAAGGGGCTCCAGGGCAGCAAAACGAAGCTGCTGGGCGTGCTGGTGACCGACATTTCCAACGGCTTTTTTGCCGACCTGGCGAAACGGATCGAGGCCGAGGCCCGGGAAAACGGGTACAGCATCATCTTGTTCAACAGCGATTACAGCCCCCGGAACGAACAGGAGTACTTGGATGTGGTCCGACGTTACCGGGTGGACGGCGTGCTGGCGGTACCCATCCGGGAAACCAGCGGGGAGTGGCGGGAGTACGTCAAAAAACTGGATGTGCCCGTCGTGACCGTCACCCGCCGGGCCAATGGTCTGGATTCGGTCTATGTAGATCACGCCCAGGCTGGTGCCATGGTGGCGGCGCACCTGCTGGAACGGGGCTTCCGGCGCTTCCTGTTCATCGGAAAGGACTACGACGGGAAATACGTGGGCTTCCGCCGCTTTCTCGTGGAGATCGGCTATGGCCCGCAGACGGCGAACGTCGTTTATCAGGACGACGTTCAGATGAATCGAGCGTTAGAGGACTGGCTGGGCCAATCGCCGGAGCGGGGAGCCGTCTTCGCGGGAAACGACATCTACGCGCTGCGGGTCCTGGACGCGCTCCGGCGGCTGGAGGTCTCTGTTCCTGAGAGGGTCGGCGTGATCGGGTTTGACGATACCTCCATGGGCCGCTATCTCAATCCCCGGCTAAGCAGCGTGTCCCAGCCCATCGCCCGGATGGCCCATGAGGCCGTGGCGCGGCTGCTGGACCGCATTGACCGCCCCGGTCCCCGGGAAGCGCTGGATGATCCGCTTTCCGCCTCTCTGGTGATCCGTGAGAGTACTTGAATAGAAAAAAGGATGACGTTCCGGCGTCCTTTTTTCAGGATTTTTAAGAATACGTATTCTCAACTCCCCCTGTGCCTCCGCTCCGGCCATGGAGCTGAAATAAAATGTGAAAGGAAGCAGAGCTATGGATTACAGGAAAGTAGCCCAGGAAATCTACGACAAGGTGGGGAAGAAGGAGAACCTGGTTTCCGCCGCCCATTGTGCCACCAGGCTCCGTTTGGTCCTGGCGGACAACGCCAAGTGCGACGCGAAAGCCGTAGAGGACATTGATGGGGTCAAGGGAGTTTTCAGCGCCTCCGGTCAGCTTCAGATCATCCTGGGCACCGGCACGGTGAATAAGGTCTATGACGAGTTTATCGCCATCTCCGGGCTCACCGCCGCCACAAAGGAAGAGGTCAAGGCCGCGGCGGCCGCCAAGCAGAATATCTTCAAGCGGGCCATCAAGTGCCTGGGGGACATTTTCGTTCCCATCATCCCCGCCATCGTGGCCAGCGGCTTCCTGATGGGCATCATGGAGGCGCTGAACTTCATGGTGAACAACGGATTTTTGAACATCGACACCTCCGGCTCCATCTATGTGTTCGCCAATCTTTTTGCCAATACAGCATACGTATTCCTGCCGATTTTGATTGCCTACAGCGCCGCCAAAGCCTTCGGAGGGAATCCCTATCTGGGCGCGGTCATCGGCATGCTGATGATCCATCCGGACCTCCAGAACGCCTGGACGGTGGCGACCCAGGGAGTGCTGCGGACGCAGAGCGTGTGGTTCGGCCTGTATGAGGTGGACCTGGTGGGGTATCAGGGCCACGTCATTCCGGTGATTATCGCCGTGTGGGTGATGTGCTTCATTGAAAAGCGCCTGCACAAGATTGTTCCCGCCATGTTCGACCTGTTTGTCACGCCTCTGGTCAGCGTATTTGTCACCGGATATCTGACGTATTCCATCATTGGCCCCATCTTCGTGACCATTGAGAACGGGGTCATCGGGGGCATCCAGACCCTGCTTACGCTCCCCCTGGGCCTGGGCAGTCTGATTATGGGCGGCCTGTATTCCACCACTGTGGTGGCGGGCATTCACCACATGTACACGGTCATCGACATGGGACAGCTGTCCATGTACGGCGTGACCTACTGGCTCCCCCTGGCCTCCGCCGCCAATATGGCCCAGGGCGCGGCCACGCTGGCGGTTGCCCTGAAGAGCAAAAACCAGAAGACCAAGTCCGTGGCCCTGCCCTCCGCCTTCTCCTGCTTCATGGGCATCACCGAGCCCGCCATCTTCGGCGTGAACCTGCGCCATTTCAAGCCCTTTGTCTGCGGCGCCATCGGCGGCGCGGCGGGCGCTATGTATGCCTCCCTGGTGGGCCTGGGGGCCAGCGGCACCGGCGTGACCGGCCTGTTCGGCCTGCTGCTGTGCCTCAACGACCCCATCAATTACATCATCATGGCCGCTGTTTCCATCGGTGTGGCTTTCGCCCTGACCTGGCTGTTTGGCTATAAGGATGCCGCTCCCGCGGAGAAAAAGACCGTCCAGCCCGAGCCCGCGCTCTCCGCTGTGGACTGCAAGCCCGGCGCGGTGTACGCTCCGGTTTCCGGAATCGTCATTCCCTCCGAGGAAATCCCCGACGAGACCTTTGCCGCCGGTGTTCTGGGGCAGGGCGTGGGCATCCAGCCCGCTGAGGGCTTCGTGACGGCCCCCTTCGACGGCGAGATTTCCTCTGTGGCCGAGACGCGGCACGCGGTGGGCGTCACTTCTCCCGACGGCATGGAGGTGCTGATTCATGTCGGCGTGGATACCGTGGCGATGAACGGCGAGGGCTTCGAGTGCTTTGTCCAGGAGGGGCAGAAGGTAAAGGCCGGTGAAAAGCTCATCGCCTTTGACCGGGACAAAATCGCCGCCGCCGGCCATCCCGATGTGGTGGTGCTGCTGGTGACGAACTCCGACGACTACGAGCGCGTGACCATCCAAACCGGCGGCTGCAAGGCTCTGGACAAGGTGATACAGGTTTGACTAAAGGGAAGTTCCAAGCCGCCCGCAGTACGGGCGGCTTGGAACAAAGCCCACAGGACCATGCGAAAAAGGAGGGGTTCTATGAATGCGCTGCACAAGGATCTGGTCCGCCTGACTGCGGCGGCGGAACGGCAGGCGGCGAAGGCCGGCCCCTGGCGGCCCGGCCTTCATCTGGCGCCGCCCACCGGCTGGCTCAACGACCCCAACGGCCTGTGCCGTTTTCGGGACGAGTACCATGTGTTCTATCAATACGCGCCCTTCGACGCTGGCGGCGGCGTGAAGTTCTGGGGGCACTATAAATCCCGCGATCTGCTCTCCTGGGAGCGGTGCCCGGTCATGCTGTACAGCGACGAGCCTTTTGACGTACACGGCGCGTATTCCGGTTCGGCCCTCTGCGAGGAAGACGGCTTGTATTTGTATTACACAGGGAATGTCAAATATGGCGGAGACTACGATTATGTTCTGGAAGGCCGTGAGAATAATACCGCTGTGGCTTATTCCCCGGACGGGGTGCGTCTTGGCTGGAAACGGCTGCTGATGGGCCCCTGGGATTACCCCGGCGGATTGACGCGGCATGTGCGGGACCCGAAGGTGTGGAAGCAGGACGGCGTCTATTACATGGTACTGGGGGCCCGTACCGTGGAAGACGCGGGCGCGGCGCTGGTATTTGAGTCAAAGGACAAGTTCCAGTGGAAGCATATCAACACAATCCGCACACCGGCTGCCTTTGGTTATATGTGGGAGTGCCCCGATCTCTTTGAAATGGACGGACAGTGGTTTTTGGCGGTTTCCCCCCAAGGGGTTCCGGGAAAGGGGCCGGGCTTTGAGAACGTCTACGCCTCCGGATACTTCCCGCTCTTTGGCGATTTCCGGGGAGACTGCCGGCTGGGGGAGTTTGTCCCCTTTGATTTCGGCTTTGATTTCTACGCGCCGCAGACCTTCCCGGATAGCGGCCGCCGCCTGCTGATCGGCTGGATGGGGATGCCGGACGCGGAGTATTCCAATCCCACCGCCGCCCAGGGCTGGCAGCACTGTTTGACGGTGCCGCGGGTACTTGAACGCCGCCGGAACAGGCTGGTGATGAACCCGGTCCCGGAGCTGGCGGGACTGCGTGAGGAGTCCCGGGAATATGACCTTGAGGGCGAAAAAACGATAGACCTTCCCCTGCGCTCCGATATTGCGCTCACATGCGAGGGGGAGCTGTCCCTGGATATCTCCGGCGTTTCCCTGCGGGCGGGGAACGGAGCGCTGGCGCTGACCGTCCGGGAGGGCGGCTGGGGCCGGGGAAGCCGGACCGCTCCGATCTGCGGGCTGCGGAATCTGCGCATCCTGGCGGATACCAGCGCCCTGGAGTTTTTCGCAAATGACGGGGAAGCGGTCCTGTCGGTCCGCTGGTATCCGGAGAGCGAAAGACGGACGCTGACGCTGAAGGGCAGAGGGAAGGCGGTCGTCCACAAACTGCGTCCCATGCAAATCAAAGAGTATTCCTCTGAGTGAGGGCGGGCTGGACAAGCCCGGCCAAGGCTGGTAGGATAGGGGAAAAGAAGAAAGGCGGTGCGGCCTATGATTTCAGAGCAGTTAGAGAGGGCAAGGGCCTACGAGGCGAGACGGGGCGCCTTGATCTCCCCGGCGGAGCGGCCTTTGTTCCACCTGACGCCCACCACGGGCTGGCTGAACGACCCCAACGGATTTTCCGTCTACCGGGGAGAATATCACCTCTTTTACCAATATCATCCCTACAGCACCAGCTGGGGTCCCATGCACTGGGGGCACTGCAAGTCCCGGGATTTGCTCCGCTGGGAGCGCCTGCCCGCCGCGCTGGCCCCCGATCGGCCCTATGACCGGGACGGCTGCTTCTCCGGTTCTGCGGTGGAAACGCCCGACGGACGGCATCTGCTGATGTACACGGGACGCCGTCTGGAGGAGGGAAAAGAAGTCCAGGCGCAGTGCCTGGCGATAGGAGACGGAGAGAATTACGAAAAGCTCTCCGCCAACCCGGTGATTACCGGGGAGCAGCTCCCGCCCGGCGGCAGCGCGCGGGATTTCCGGGACCCCAAACTGTGGCGGGAGGGTTCCCGCTGGTACGCTGTGGCGGGAAACCGTGCCGAAGACGGCAGCGGGGAGGTTTTGCTGTACTCGTCGGAAGACCTGGAGCGCTGGCGGCTGGAAGGGATGCTGGACCGCTCCGCCAACCAGTGGGGGAAGATGTGGGAATGCCCGGATTTTTTCTCTCTGGACGGACAATCCGTCCTGTTGGTCTCTCCCCAGGAGCTGGAGGCTCCCGGCCCGGAGTTTCACAGCGGCCAGGAGGTCCTCTGTATCCTGGGCAGGTTAGACAGCGGCGGGAGATTCATCCGGCAAAGCGTCTCGCCTGTGGACCAGGGACTGGATTTCTACGCGCCCCAGACCGCCCTCCTGCCGGACGGGCGGCGGGTCATGATCGGATGGATGCAGGCAGCGGGGGAGCCATCCTGCTATGTTCCGAGGGGACAGAAGTGGTTCGGACAGCTCACCCTGCCCCGGGAGCTGGCCGTCCGGGACGGACGGCTGGTCCAAAGCCCCGTCCGTGAGCTGGAGGCGTGGCGGGTGGAGCGGGTTTCTTACGAACATGTCTCGCTCTCCGGTTCCCTGACCCTGCCCGGCGTATCCGGCCGGACGCTGGATATGAAGATCGCGCTGCGGTGCCGGGGGGATGGGATGTTTACCCTGAAATTTGCGCAGGACGGCCGGCACTTTACCGCCCTCCGTTTCCGGTCCGGCCCCAATCTTCTGACGCTGGACCGTACATATTCCGGCTTTCCCTGCAATCTGGTCCACCGGAGGACCGTGCCTGTGGGGGACCGGGCGGGGGAGCTGGAGTTGCGCCTGATCCTGGACCGCTTTTCCGTGGAGGTGTTTGTCAACGGGGGAGAACAGGTCCTCTCCGCCACCCTTTACACCCCGCAGGAGGCGGACGGGATTTCCTTCCATGCACAGGGAAGGGTAGCGATGGACCTGGAGCGGTACCGCTTGGCGGAACCCGCGTGTCGGGACCGCAGCTGAACAGAAACAACAAGAGGAGGGAGTTTTTTGAACATACGCTATTTAGGAACCGCCGCCGCCGAGGGCTGGCCCGCGCTGTTCTGCTCTTGCCCCATCTGCGCCCAAGCCCGGGAACGGGGCGGAAAGAATCTGCGTACCCGCACCCAGGCCGTTTTGGACGGGGAACTGCTGATTGATTTCCCGCCGGACACCTACTGCCATGCCCTGCGGTACGGCCTGGAGCTGGCGAAGATTCACACGCTGCTGGTAACCCACAGCCACATGGACCACTGGTTTCCCACAGACCTGATCCACCGCCATGAGCACTTCGGCCACGGCGCGGAGGGCGTCCTGGAGGTCTACGGCAGCCAGACGGTCAAGGACGCTTTCGACGCCCATATTCTGGTTGATCGGTTCAAGCCTCATCCCATTGACGGCGTGGTGAATTTCCATGTGATTCACGGGGGAGACCGTTTCCGGGCCAATGGATGGGAGATCACCGCTGTGCCCGCCGACCATGACCAGCGGGAGGAATGCCTGGTGTACATCTGTAAAAAAGCGGGGAAGACGGTTTTTTACGGCCATGATACCGGCGTGAACCTGAGCGCGGAGGCTTGGGCGCTCATAACGGCGGAGCGGTATGACCTGATCAGCCTGGACGCCACTATGGGGAAAAAGACGGTCGGCGGCTATCATATGGGTCTGCCTGACGGCGAGGCCTTTTTCCAAAAGCTCCATGACCTGGGCTGCTCCGGCACCCATACCGTAAAGGTCGTGAATCATTTCAGCCACAACGGAGGAATGACCCATGACCAGCTGGAGGCATGGGGGAGAGAGCGGGGAATTCTGGCTGCCTATGACGGTATGGAAGTGGCGTTCTAAAGATATGGAAAGGCCTCTGGGCGCCGCCTAGCGGCCTTTGAATACGATATTGTCAGGACGTTGTCTCCTTACGCAGTTCCGGTCGGGCGAGGTAGTGGATAATCAGCGCCGCCGCACCGCACGGCGCGTCAGGTCACATCAGGGACCGCGCGTTATATAGGGAGCAGGAAGTTCAAGGACAGAGAACGGTAGTATTGAGAAATTATCCAATCAAATGGTGCGGGTCTGCAAGGGTAATTTTATCATCCCGCCCGACAGCTGAGGAGCGAAGGCTTGCGTAGATCCGTTCTTGAACGCATAGCTGCCCTTGTTCTCCTGACTGGCGCGATAATTGCGCCGCTATAAACAAAGAATAGGCCCACGCTCAGAACTCTTCAAACCGGCACTTCAATTCCTCATCCGTCAGTTCTCCGCGTTTAGATCGCTCTAGCAGCTCCTGCGCTTTCGCTACAGCGGCGTTCCACTCGTCCACGCTGATTTTTCCCCTCTGCTTTCGGGCCTTCAAACGGTTGTAGGTCCGGTCATACTCCTCCCGGGCCGGAGTGCGGTTCGCTTTTCCAAGAGCCTCCTTATGATGGGCCCCCACC
>CAQVQZ010000002.1 GCA_948902155.1 uncultured Oscillibacter sp. | reverse complement strand
CGAAGGACCCGGACTCCAAAACCAGGCCGGGGATGTCCTCGCTGGTGGCGACCCAGACGGCGGCATCCGGGTCCCAGGACAGTTTGACCGTGTATTCCATACGCAAGCACCTCCTGCCCCTATTATACCTCATTCTCGGGATAAAAGCCCCCGCATCTGCCTGACAACGAACTCTTTTTCGGACTCGCTCAGCTGCTCATACAGCTGGATGAACTCCGGCGTCAGCCCATCCTCATCTTCGAGGGTGGGCTTTTCTTCGCCTAGCAGGTCGCTGGTGGTGACGCCCAGATAATACGCAAGCATTTGGACCTTTTCAACGGAAGGAGTCTGATTCCTGCTTTCGATGTTGTTTATGAAGCTTGGACCTACGCCGCTCTCCCGACAGGCGACGGTTGGTTTTACTCCTGCTAGTTCGCAATATTTTTTGATGTTTTGCACAAAAAGTTCTTTATTCATAGTGAATCTCTCCTTAATTTAAATTTGTCTAATTATACCAAGAAATTCACTATAGAGGAATTTTATATTGACAATTCACTATTAAGGATTTATGATTAACCCACGGGGTAACAAAAAGGGGGTGGAGAGAGGAGGCTAATCAAAATAGACCGCTTTGAGATTTTGCTGATTGATCTGCTTATGTCAATCAGCAAGAAGCTGGATGCGATAACGAATCTACTTGAAGTAAGCCAAAACACTGAACACAGCGGCGATGATCGTACAAACGCCAATCAAAATTGACCAGAGAGAATGGAAAAAACGCTTCCACCTGTCTCGAAACTTGATCGCTTGCAGCAGTTCAGAGATTTGCTCTTCCGATAATGAATGTCCCGGCTTGAGATTTCTAGTGTTCCACCAAGCTCTAAAACCTTTCATGAGAAAGACTCCGTTTTTCAGTATGATAAACCCATGAGGTAACAAAAAGGGGGGTGAACAGCGGCAGTGGATGCAGAAACCCTTCACTTCATAGCAACAAGCGCAAATTTCCTAGCAGTAGTATGCGACTTAATTTTGCTCGTTCTTTTCTGGTGCTGGTATGGACCTAACTCAAAACGATAGTCGCAATCAAGCCGCCGACAGCCGCGATGCTGCCAACCAGTGAGCCGACAAGAGCGGCCCAGAAGCGGCGGCGGTCCACCTTCTGCTGCCGTTTAGCGGATTCCTCCAGTTCCCGTTGATTGCGGTCTATCTTATCGGACAATCTACGGATTTCCCGCAGCGTTTCCGTGCTGGACGAGGCGTGGTTCTGTAGATACTCCAATTCTTCTTTTGAAAGGTTTACAGATTCTTCGTCAGACCCTTCTGGGTGCAAGTATGAATGCAAATTCATAGAAATCAGTCCCTTAGCAAAAGTCGGTATAGCAGGGAGGTGGTCGTATCAATAAAAACGATGGCGGAGTTCCAACCTGGGCGTGGCTTATTACTTGGGGACTTATGCTGGCGTCTTTTGTCGCCTCGTTTTTCCGCTGACTAAAAGAAAAATGACTTTATAAAGGCGGGAAAGGAGAAAATCAAGGGAAAACAACTATGAGCGAACTCGGGCAAATCATTCTCCAATTTGTTCAAACGGTCTGTTTGCTACTGATCCTGGAGAAATTGGATAAGCGAAAGTAGAAAGCCTCCAAAGGTAATCCAGGCGCGGGCCTCGTTTTTCACCATTTTACCATTTACGCGGAGCGTTCGCAAGCCTGAATTTGATGAAGCCAAGAGAGGGGGAGGCCCTGTCAGTGCCGGGCCGGATCGTCGGAGCGGCCCACCAGGTAGTCCAGGGATACGTCGAAGTAGTCGGCCAGGGCGATGAGCCTCCCCAGAGGATCTGTTTTTTCACCGCTTCCAAGATATTCCTCAATGTCCTCCCATTGTACATTCTTTTGGGCTTGAAGTGTTTTGAGACGGATGGGAAAAGGGAATAAGCTCTCTTCTGCAAATAGCCGCTCTACAACAGGTGCGTCTGATAATCTGGCGGGGTCGTCGGTATCCCCGGTCAAATAATGAACAGTTGTGTCAAAAAGACGAGCGATCAGTATTGCCTTCGTGATGGTAGTTTCGCGCCGACCTTTTTCGATATCATTGATGGCCTGCATGGAAAGGCCGACTTTTTCTCCCAGTTGTTTTTGCGTCATTCCCGCTGCTTTTCGGAGCATAGATATCCGCTGACCAAAGACATTTTTAGAATTCATACAAATACCCCTTGACACTACGCAAAAAGCATAGTAATATAAGACTACGCTATCCGCGTAGTTTCGAGGAAAGGAGGAAACATGGTACTCATGATGAGACAAGAACGGATTAGGAGAGGCTGGACCCAAGAATATGTCGCGCAAAAATGTGGGGTATCGATGCAAACGGTCTGCGATTGGGAGAAAAATCGCAGAAAACCTTCCTACGACGTTCTTGTCAAATTAGAGAACCTATTTGGACTGACCCACAGAGAACTGTTCGGAGCGGCAACTCCGGCAATCAGCGAAACGCCCGGCGGCAACCGGGCAAATCGGGAAGGCTTGCAAAACTAGGATACCACTTGCGTACAGCGTTAGCAAGTCAAATTTTCGCAGAGCGTAAGAGAAAGGAAGTGCTGTATTGAAAATTCGAAAATTCCGGGAAGCCAGCGGGATGAACAAGACGGAACTGGCCCGGAAAATGGGCGTCTCCATCCCGACCGTCTCCCGCTGGGAGATTGGCGAGGACTACCCTGCCGCCGCCCGCCTCCCCGCCCTGGCGGCGGCGCTGGACTGCACCATCGACCAGCTTTACGGCTGCCCGGCCGGGACGGCGCCGGAGCCCCGCGAAGGGGGGTGGACCCAATGAACACGAAATTTGAGATCGACCCCGCTTTGCTGGACGACGCAGCGGAGGTGCTGCGGTTCGCGGTGGACCGCTGCGAGGCCGACGCCGCCGCCCTGGCCCGGCTGGAGGCCCCGGAGGCCATGGAGCTGGCCCAGGAACGGCTCCGGATGGCGAAGAAGGCGGACGCGCTGCTGTTCTTCTTCGCCGGACAATGAAAAGCGCCCTGTCCAGCGCGCCAACGCCGGACAGGGCAGGAACCTTAACGCACACCGAAAGGTCCTATACCCGCATTATAGCAGGGTTTGGGCCGGAAAGCAAGGAGGAAATCATGACGCAATCCATGTTGACCGTCCAAGACGTGGCGGTGATGCTGAACGTCAGCCCCTGCACGGTCTACCGCCTGAAGGACCAGCTCAACGGGCCCAGGGCCTACCGGGTGGGGCATTCCCTGCGCTTCAAGCCGGAGGACGTGGCGAAGTACCTGGAATCCCGGAAGGTGGCCCCGGTCCAGCCCCGGCAGAGCGGCTACTGCAAACGCCGGTTTACATACGTGCCGGGGATGAAGGTCGTTTGACCGCCGGGCGAAGGTTAGGAGGCTGTCGTGAACAAGAAAGAGAAGTCCGCATTGCTGGCCAAGGGCGAGGAGCGCCTGGCTTTTTTTGAAAACGGCATGGACATAGCGATCCAAAGCAAAGACGTTTCGCTGGCCTGGAGCTATCAACGGCAATACGACGGGGCCGCCTATATGCTGGAAGCGCTGGAGCTGCTCAGCTATGCGGAATATTCGGCCCGCTCTGGAGCGGTATTCGAGCGCTTGCTGGCGGCCATTTGCCCGGAATGTGGCCCGGCCGACCTTAAATTTACCTAAAATTTTGGATTTCATTGCATGGAGCGGTGCAACTCTCCTGTTGTGGAGCGTATGGGTAAATGCAGCCGAAAGGAGATGGGACCATGCGAAAAAACTACTATTGCCGTATGGATATCGCCGTAAAGTGCGGGGCGGATGCAGCAATCCTTCTGCATGAATTTGTCCGTCTGGTCTTGAAAAACAAAGCGGAAAATCGGAGCTTCGCCGAAAACCGTTACTGGGTATGCGTTTCCCTGAACGAGCTTGCGGACAGGTATCCTCTTTGGTCCAAACGGCAGATTGAGCGCTTGCTTAAAATCCTGCGGGGGAATCATTTTCTCCTGGCGGACCGCTTCAACATCGACCCCAGGGACCGGACATGCTGGTACTCGCCCAGTGATGAAATTTTAGCCCTTTACGAGGATTATCCGTGGGACGAAGAGGAGTAAAGCATGAACACCCCTAGTTTTTGGGCCGTTCTGCCGGCCACAATCCGCTACGACGATAGTCTCCCGCCTTCCGCCCGGCTCCTCTATGCGGAAATTTCTTCGCTGACGAACGACGTCGGTTATTGCTTCGCACAGAATGAGTATTTCGCCAAGGTGTTCCACTTGAACCTGAAATCGGTTCAGCGGCTTATTAAGGCGTTGTCTGACCGCGGCTACATAGCGGTGGAAGTCGTCCGGGACCCGCAGACAAAAGAAGTCAAGACGCGAAGGATTTTTGCCGGATTAAATCCAGCGAAATATGCCGAGCCCTCACCGCAAAAATACGGTGACCCCTCACCGCAAAAATACGGTGACCCCTCACCGCAAAATTGCGGCGACCCCTCACCGCAAAAATGCGGTATAGAACAATTAAATAAATTTAATAATATACCCCCTATAGTCCCCCAAGGGACAGATGAGCAAAATACGCAGATGCTCTTCGATCGCTTCTGGAAAGCCTATCCCAAAAAGCGGGACAAGCTGAGGGCGCGGAAAGCTTGGATAAAACTAAACCCGGATATGGAGCTTTGCCGGGTCATGGCAAGGGCGCTGGAACAGCAAAAGCAATCGAGCGATTGGCTCAAAGACGGCGGCGCTTATATCCCCAATCCCTCCACTTGGCTCAACAACCGCCGCTGGGAGGACGAGGCGGACGAGCTTCCCGCCGCCTCTGGAACGGAGGAGGAAGGGGTGACGTACATATGAGCGCTCTTGTGTCGGAGCTGGCTATGGAGGCCCAGGTCAACGTCCTGGGGGCCATGCTGATCGACCCGGAGGTGGTCGGCCCCCTGCTCCAGCAGCTCTCGGCGGAGGATTTCATCGAAGGCCAATACCGGAATATCTTCCTGGCGATCAAGCGGCTCCGGGGCCAGGGGAAGGACCCCGCCCCCCTGCTGGTGAACGACGCCCTGGGCGGGGACTACCGGAAGATATTGGCGGAGATTATAGAACTTACCCCCACATCCGCCAACGCAATGGAGTACGCCGCCGTCCTCCGCCGGACCGCGCTGCAATACCACCTGGCGGAGCTGGGGGAGCAGCTGACGGCGGCGGCCGCCTCCAGCTTGGACGAGGCCCGGGCTGTGGCGGACAAGATCACCTCTCTGGCCTGTGAGAAACCCGGCGTGCGAATCACGGATCTCCGCCAATGCTACGAGGAGTTCCTGGACCGCCACGCCGAGGGCAAGAAGCCCGCTTATTTCACCTGGGGCATTCCCGCTCTGGACGAGCGCATCTACGTGGAGCCGGGAGACTTCACCGTCCTGGGGGGCTACCCCAGCGCAGGCAAGACCGCTCTGGCGCTGCAAATGTCCTTCCACATCGCGGAGACGAAGCGGGTGGGCTATTTTTACTACGAGAACAACGACCGGAAGCTCTTCGACCGCCTGGTGGCCCTCCGGGCCCAGGTGTCCTTCGGGAAGATCAAGCGCTTCGACCTCCAGGAGGAGGATTTTGAGCAGATCGCGGCCCTCCGGAACGCCCTGACGGCCCCGTCCCTGGAGTTTATCGACGCCTCCGGCATGACGGCGGCGGACGTCCGGGCCATGGCCCTGAGCCGCGGGTATGGGCTGGTGGTGGTGGACTACCTCCAGAAGATTCCCGGCAGCCGGGGGCGGCGGGGGCTCAGCGATTTCGAGCGGGTCAGCGAGGTCTCCGGGGACCTGCAGAACCTGGGCCGCCAGACCGGCACGGCGGTGCTGGCCCTGAGCCAGCTGGCGCGGCCGGAGAAGGGGAAGGCCCCGGAGCCCGGCATGCACTCCTTCCGTCAGTCCGGGCAGATCGAGCAGGACGCGGACGTGGCCCTGCTGCTGTACAAGGAGGCCGGGAAGGACCCCAAGACCGCCCGGGTGCTGAAGATCGGCAAGAACAAGGAGGGCGAGGCCAACCTCGCCATGCGGATGTACTTTGACGGCGACACCCAGACTTTCCGCCGGGTGTCTCCCGCGCCGGAGGAGCCGGAACGGAAAAGGCGGAAGGCCCAGGTCAGCTTTTGGGACGGCTGGAAGGAAGTGCCGGACGAGGGGGAGAATCCGTTTTTGGGGGAATGAGACGCCGCCTGGGCGGCGGAAAGGATAGACGATGAAAACCATTGCGATCATGAACAACAAGGGCGGGGTCGGGAAGACCGTCACCGCCATCAATCTGGCGGACATCCTGGTCCGCGATTACCACAAGCGGGTCGTCCTGGCGGACTGCGACGGGCAGGTCAACCTGACCCGGTTCTTCCTGCCGGAGTTTGAGCCGGAACAAAACTGCACCGTGGCGGATGTGCTCACCGGGACCCAGGAGCCCTATTGGCGGGAGAATCTGGTGGAGTTCCGGGAGGGGCTGGACCTGCTGCCGGGGTCTCCGGCGCTGTATGACCTGGATTTGCTGGCTATCCGGGACGGGCTGCGGGATACCTGCGCCCTGAAACGGTTTTGCGGCGCGGCGGAGGAGGACGGGGAGACGGATTATTTCATCTTCGACTGCCCGCCGGGGTACACGCTGTCCAGCGTGTCGGCCCTGCTGGCGGCGGACGAGGTAGTGGTCCCCCTGGTCATCGACGGATTTTCGTTTTTCGGCATGATGGACATGAAGGCCCAGCTGGACAGCCTCCGGCGGGCCGCGCCGGAGATTGCCGGGGTGCTGGTGCTGCAATGGCGGAACAGCGAGGTGGTCCGGCAGGGGGTGGAGCTCATCCGGCGGATGGAGCTGCCTATGTTCAAGACGGCCATCCGGCGGACGGAGAAGGTGCCGGAGAGCACCTTCGACCGCCGGCCTATCGTGCTTTACAGCCCCGGCAGCAGCGCCGCGCAGGATTACAGGCGGTGGGTGCGGGAGTATTTGGGGGAGGAGCTTGGGCATGAAAAAAGCGTTTGATATTTCCAGGTACGCCGCCACCCTGAATCAGCCTGCCCCGGCGGAGGGCCGGGAACAGATCGAGTATATCGACCTCGGCCTGCTGGACGGGGACCCCCGGAACCGGCGGGACCTGCGGGGTCTGGAGGAGCTGGCGGCGAACATCGAGCTGCTGGGGCTCCGCCAGCCTCTGCGGGTGCGGGAGAACCCTGAATCTCCCGGCCGGTTTATCATCGTCTCCGGCCACCGGCGGCGGGCGGCGCTTCAAAAGCTGGCGGACGATGGGCGGGAGGATTTTACGCGGGTCCCATGCATCCGGGACCGGGCTTCCGGGTCCAGCGCCCTCCAGGAGCTGCGGCTGATCTACGACAATCTGGACAACCAGCCTTACTCCGACGCGGAGAAGGCCCGGCTGGCGGAGCGGGTGGAACTGCTGCTGTATCAGCTGAAGGAGGAAGGGGTGGAGTTCCCCGGCCGGATGCGGGACCAGGTGGCGGCGGCGTGCAAGATTTCCGCCCCGAAGCTGGCACGGCTGAAGGTCATCCGGGAGAAGCTGGTCCCGGAGTACATGAGGCTGTTTGAGAAAGAAAAGCTGCCGGAACAGACGGCCTATGCCCTGGCACGTTTGCCGGAGGATTTCCAGAAGCGCATGGCTTCCGTTTTGCCGGAGGTGCCAAGCGGCAATGTCGCCGAGAAGGTGCTGAAAAAATACAACGAGGGCTGGCGGTGGGAGCCGGAGCTCCGGTGTCCGGACGGGAAACCCTGTAAGCGGGGGGACACGTTCCTGCGGCGGGACTGCGAGACAAGTTCCTGGGAGTCCTTCTGCGGCGGGAAGACTTGCTGCCTGGAATGCGGCAGAGCGAAGGCCGATTACTCCCCCTGCGACCGCATGTGCTCCAAGGCCAAGGCCCGGCGGAAGGCCGAAAAGGACGCGAAGGAAGAGGCGGAGCACAAGCGGCGGCAGAAGGCGAGGCGGAAGTACCAGAAGGAGACTCAGGTTTACGCCAAGCGGCTCCTCCCGGCTATCGACGCCGCCGGACTGCCCGAGCATACGAAGATACGATGGGGTTATGGCAGTTTTGAGGTGGCGGTCATCCGCCAATGGGCCGCCGGAGAGTTTAGCGACCCGGCCTGGTGGCATGAGGCCAAGTTGATCCCCCAAAAGTTCTATGACGCGCCGGAGGTGGCGCGCCTGCTGGGCTGCACGGCGGATTTCCTCATGGGCTTGACGGATGATTTCCGCCCCCCGGCGGCGGAGGTTCCGGCTCCGGAAAAGGAGGCCCTTCCCGAGCCGGAAAATGTGTCCAAGTTGGACACATTTTCCGGGGACGAAGCGGAGGAAGAGACGGAGGAGGAAGATAGCTCCGTCCGGCGCGTCCGGTGGGAAAGCCGGGGGCGCACGCCGCCGGAGGGCAGGCCCATTCTCACTTACGAGATGGCCAGCGACGGCCCGGTCTACCGCCCGGCGGTGTGGGAGGGCGGACAGTTCAAGTCTCCGGATGGGAAGAAGGTCCTGAACGGCCTCCAATATACCCGGTGGCTGGAGGTCCCGCCTCCGGATTCCGGTAAGGCGTTCCAGCTGGAGCCGCCGGAGCAGGCGGAGGGACAGCTGGTGATCTGCGGATGGATGCCTGGGGGCACCTTTCCAAGGGAGCCTTGTGAGGTAGCGGCGGATTTCCGGACGGGCGAACAGGTTCTGCGCCAGATTTGTATCTTTGACGGAACGGCGTTTCGCTTTCGAAATTCCGGCGCGAAAATCAGCGCGGAGTGCGTCCGCTGGATGGCCCTGCCGCCGGTGGACGGCGATGTGTCCAAGTTGGACACAAATGGAGGAGGGACTTTCAATGACATTGCTGGTCATCACGTTCAACAGCACCTGTGAGGCAATGAAAATGCGGTCCGTTGCGGAAAAGGCTGCTCTGCCGGGGCGCATGATTCCGACGCCGCAGCGGATATCTGCCGGGTGCGGCATGGCGTGGCTGGCCCCTATGGAGGCGCGGGAGGCGGTTCTGCGGGCCCTGGAAGAGCACGGAATTCTGGCGGGCGAGATCGTGGCTATGGAATATCAGTCAAGGTGGATTCATGAAGAACGTTCTTGAACGGAAGGCGGAGAACCGCACAGACGAAAAAATCCAGGAGTTCAAAGCCTTGCAGGGGATGGACTACGGCTTTAAATGCCAGCACGCGGAGGAAACCGCGTGGAAGTTCTTCCGGGATGAACGAATCGCCGGGAGCTGCTACGTGGCGGTGGGCGGGCTGGACAGCATCACGTTACTGCTGTTCCTCCGCCTAATCGGGATTGACGTGCCCGCCGTGTCGGTTTCGGTCCTGGAGGACAAGAGCATCCAGGAGGTCCACAAAGCGCTTGGCGTGCAGGGGCTGAGGCCGGTCAAGAGCAAAATTGAGGTCATCCGGGAATTTGGGTGGCCGGTGCTGAGCAAGGAAATCGCGGGAAAAATCAGCCTGCTCCAGAATCCCAGCGAGAAAAACGCCACGGTCCGCCACGCGATCATCACCGGGGAAACCGGCGCTTATGGCGGCTACCGCAAGGGCACTCGCATGAAGCTATCCCAGAAATGGCTTGAAAAGTTCGGCGGCTATGAGAACGAAACGGAGAACGTCCGCTATCAGACGCCGGATTTCCGGGTTTCGGACAAGTGCTGTTATTACCTGAAAGAAAAGCCCTGCGACGATTACGCGAAGGAAACGGGGCGGTTTCCCTACATGGGCCTGATGGCCTCCGAGGGCGGGCGGCGGCAAAAGATGCTAATGGTTAACGGGTGCAACTACATATCGCCGGGCACGAAGCGCAGCGCCCCGTTTGCGATCTTTTCCCGGCAGGACCTTCTCCAGTTGGCCCTGGACCTCCAGGTCCCCGTGCCGGAGATTTACGGGGAGATCGTCCGGGATCCAGACGGCACACTGCGAACCACGAAGGCCCAGAGGACCGGGTGCAGCATGTGCGGCTTTGGGATTCACCTGGAGAAGCGGCCCCATCGGTTTGACTGGCTGTGGGCGCGGAATCCCGGCGAATGGGAGATGTGGATGAACCATGTGGACAGGCTTCCGGACGGGGAGTGGTACGGCTGGGGGCATGTGCTGGATTATATCGGGGTTGCGTGGCGGGAGCCGTGGCGGATTTTTGAGGGGGGCTGCACGAATCGCGCCCTGCAGTGTCCGCCGCGGGCGGAGAGCAGCCATGCGGAGTAAGATTCTGCTTATCCTCCTCGCACTTTTCCTGGCCCTGTTCTTCCGGCCTCCTCCGGAGCCCGCGGCGGAACCGCCTCCCGGCCCCGCCGTCCAGATCATCCCGGCTCCCGCAGCGGCGGAACCGGAGGCGGACGGAAGTCCGGAGGCGGAAGTCCATGTCATTGAGGACTGCACCGTCACCTGGTACACGGCGGACACCTGCGGCAAGGCTCCGGACCACCCGGCCTATGGCGTCACCGCCAGCGGGCTCCCCGTGGAGGAGGGCGTCACCTGCGCCGTGGACCCGGAGGTCATCCCGCTGGGCGCGGAGGTCCGGGTGGAGTACGCCGACGGGAGCGTCGGGACCTTCCGGGCCACGGACACCGGGGTCAAGGGGGAGTGGGTGGATATCTACACGCCGGATTATGACTACGCCGTCCGGTGCGGTTTGCAGAGGCTGACCGTGCGCTGGACGGAAGCGGAGGAGGAAGCATGTGAGAAGCAATATGAAACCGATTCATTTCCCGCCGCCTGCGGCGGATGAAGCGATTCGGGCCGTTCTGGAGGACCGCAAGACAGTGACGCGGCGGGCTCCCTTTCAAACAGAGGGCGATTTCACGGTTTTGAAGGGGACTTACTTTGACTCGGATGAACGTCTATGCGCGTTGTTCCATAAACCGGACGATTTCCATTCCTGCATGCCGTTCTACGCGCCTTACCAGCCCGGCGACATCCTGTATGTGCGGGAGACGTGGACAACACTGGTGGGTTCATATCTTTACAAGGCAGACCAAAAGCCAGGGATGATGCATCCAGGTAAGTGGCGTCCCTCCATCCACATGCCCAAAGAGGCCGCGCGGATTTTCCTGCGGGTGAAGGATGTGCGGGTTGAGCATTTGCAGGAAATTTCCGAGTTAGACATTCTGGAGAAAGAGGGCCTATCCGTAGAATTTCCTAAACCGAAACCGTCTTATATGAGCCTTGCATACACGGAAACACGATTGAAACCGGCGGTTAGGAAAGCATTCGCGGATTTATGGGAAACCACCATCAAACCCGCAGACCGCCCCCAGTACGGCTGGGAGGCCAATCCCTGGGTGTGGGTCATTTCGTTCCGGCGCATCAGCCGGGAGGAGGCCGGGCTATGAGCTGCGAAGGCTGCGCCTACGCCGTCCTGCTGAGCGGGGAATGGTACTGCGATTATCTCCTGACCACCGGCCACCGCCGCCCCTGCCCGCCGGGGGAGGGCTGTACGGTGCGCGTAGAGGAGAAGAAGGACCCTAAACAAACATGGAAGGAGTGCCCGCCCGTGAAGGGACGAACCTGGGACACGGAGAAGGCCCGTGCCCTCTACGAACAAGGATACACGGACGCCCGGATCGCGGCGGAGGTCGGGGCCACGGGGACAGCGGTCGGGTTCTGGCGGCGGAAGCTGGGACTGCCCTCTCAGCTTGCGCGCGGAGGGGAAACCCCGGCGGAGAGTCCCGCTCAGATCGAATCTACGGTTTTGCCGGAGAACGGCGGCGTGGAGCTGAGGGTCAAAGCGGACGGCTGCGTGATTTCCCTATGGGCCCCGGACCTGGAAAAGGCGGCGGCGATTTATGCATGCGCGGGCGGCTTGCTGAAGGATATGCGCCGGGCCGCCGGGAAGCTGAAGGAGGGGATGGAGAATGCGTAAGAAGAAGGCCCCCCGGATGTGCTCCCGCTTCCACTGCGACAAGCGGGGGGACCCAAACGGGGTCCCCGCCGGAACCCAGCGGAGCGGTTCCGGTGGGGAGAGGAGGAGCAAGGGAGCGGGCGGAGTTTTCCACGGAGTGGGAAACGGAGCAGAGCGGACTTTGCGACGACGATGCGCGGACTGCGTGGAGCGAAAACGGGACCGCTGCCGGAATCCCTGCCTCAACGACCCGGCCCGGTGCGGGCTGGAGGACAGGAGGCCGGAAGCGTGAGCAGTTTTAAGGGGCCCCCGCCGGAACCGGAGTGGTACTGCGTCCGCCAGCGGGCAGGCCCATTTGTCAAAGCTTTTTCCACCGACAACCACCGTTTTGTCGAACGCTGCAAAGCCCAGCGCTCCGATCACCCCGCCCTGAGCGGCACGTCCCTGGACCGCCTGGAGCTCCGGCTGGCCCTCTTCGGCTACGACGGCGTTTTCTACACGTTCACCTTCTCCGGCGAGTACCTGCCCAGGGATTTTGAGGGCGCGAGGAACGCCTGGTACGCGTTCCTCGCGCGGGTGAGGCGCTGGCGGAAGGATGCGCCCCTGGACTTCTACGTCTACCGCATCGAGGGCCTCCACGGCGACCACCGCTGGCATATCCACGCGTTCTTCCGGGACAGCGATCTGCCTCCGGCGGCGGCGCGGTTCCTCTGGAAATGCGGCTTTGTGGACGACGAGCCCTTCGACGAAAAGCGGGTATGGGCCGAAAAGGGCTACCGCAACCTGGCCCGCTACTTCACCAAGGAACGGCCCGAGGTGGGCCGCCACGCCTGGGGCGATTCCCGGCAGCTGAAGAAGCTGATTCCGCCGCCGCGTATCGAGTGCAACCGGACGGGGCGAATCTCCATCCCGAAGAACGCGGTATTGCTTCCCTGCGCGAATGAGCTGAAAAAATCGGAGTGGGGATTTTATCAATACGCCCGCTATCTGCTGCCGGAAAAGTAGCGCTTTATATTTAGACAGTGGTATTAGATATATCTTCTATTGGTAGTCTGTGACTTGAAGGCTTATATTTTTTTAGTGACAGGGGGGATTTGACCTTGCAAAGCGAGCCGAATACTGCTACACTGGTCACCAAAGACCGATGGGTGCTTTGCCCCAAGTGCGGGCAGATGAAACTGCTCCGGCTTCCGGCGGACGGAAGGGTCCGTGCGTATGTGTACTGCCGGTTCTGCCGCAAGGAGCGATTTTTGAACATTGATTTGAGCCTGAGCCAGTGAGCCTGAGCCTCGTGATTTGCCAAGCGTGAATCACACGGCGAGGGCTTTTTGTTTTTCTCAGGCGGGAAGGAGCGGCCATGCCGAAACCCAAAAACGAAAAGGCGGACCTCGCCCTGGAGCTGTACCGAAGCGGCTGGAAGCCGTCGGACATCGCCGCGGCCCTGGACGTTCCGCCGGGGACGGTCCGGCGCTGGAAATGCGCCTACAACTGGGAGGAAAAGGCGGGCGCGAGCGCTCACATAGAAGCGAACGCCCGGCCCCCTTCCCGGAGGAAAGCGGCCCTCACCGAAAAACAGCGCCTGTTTATTCTTTATTACGCCAAAAATTTCAACGCCACCCGTGCTTATCAGAAAGCATACGGGTGCTCCTATGCTGCGGCCATGGTAAACGGGTCCAACATGCTAAGAAACCCTAAGATTCGGGAGGAAATCGCCAGAATCAAGCGGGAACAGTGCGCAAAAGCCCTCCTGGCCCCGGACGACGTCTTCCAGAAGTACCTGGAGATCGCCTTTGCCGACGTGACGGATTTCGTGGAGTTCAGCCGGGAGGAGGTCCCCGTCATGGCCATGTACGGCCCGGTGACGGTGAAGGACCCGGACACCGGAGAGAAGGTGCCGCTGACCCGGACGGTGAACGTAGTGCGGACCCGGTCCTCCGGGGAGGTGGACGGCACCCTGCTGACGGAGGTCAGCCAGGGAAAAGACGGCTTCAAGGTCAAGCTGGCGGACCGGATGAAGGCCCTCCAGTGGCTGTCGGACCACATGGACCTGGCCACCGAGGAGCAGCGGGCCCGCATCGCGAAGCTCCGCGCGGAGACCCCGGCCTCCGCCGAAAGCCCGGACGGCGGGGCCGACGACCCCATCACCGCCGCGCTGAAGGAGTCCCATGGGCTTCTCTGAGAAGCAGCTGCAGGTCCTGCGCTTCCCCTACAGCGGCTACGACGCCCTGATCTGCGACGGGGCGGTGCGCTCCGGGAAGACCAGCGTCATGTCCCTCTCCTTCCTCCTGTGGGCCATGGGGAGCTTCCGGGGATGCTCCTTCGCCTTCTGCGGCAAGTCCGTGGGGGCGGTGGAGCGGAACATCGTCACCCCCCTGCTGTCCGTGGCCTACCTGCGGCGGCACTTCGACCTCCGGTACAGCCGGGGCGGCCACACCCTCGCCGTCCGGCGGGGGGAGCGGGAAAACCGCTTCTACCTCTTCGGCGGCAAGGACGAGTCCAGCGCCGCCCTCATCCAGGGCGTGACCCTGGCGGGAGTGCTGCTGGACGAGGCGGCCCTGATGCCCCGGTCCTTCGTGGAGCAGGCCCTGGCCCGGTGCAGCGTGGAGGGCAGCAAGCTCTGGTTCAGCTGCAACCCGGAGAACCCCCTCCACTGGTTCCGCCAGGAGTGGATTCTGAAGGCGGCGGAGCACAACGCCCTGCACCTCCACTTCCGCATGGAGGACAACCCGGCCCTCAGCGAAGGGATGCTGGAGCGCTACCGGAGCATGTACTCCGGCGTGTTCTACCAGCGCTACATCCTGGGGCTGTGGGTCATGTCCGAGGGGCTGGTCTACGACATGTTCAGCCAGACGGAAAACGTCTACCGGGAGCGGGAGAAGCCCGTGGACCTGATCGCAAGCTCCGTCCGGGCCATCGCCGTGGACTACGGCACCGCCAACCCCACCGTGTTCCTGGACGTCTACGACTATCACGGCAATATCCTGGTGGACCGGGAATACCGCTGGGACAGCCGGAAGGACGGGCGGCAGAAGACGGACCTGGAATACGGGGAGGACTTCATGGCCTTCATGGGGGACCGCTGGTGCCCCGCCGTTGTGGACCCCTCGGCGGCGTCCTTCATCGCGGAGCTGCGCCGCCGGGGCGTGTACGTCATCCCGGCGGACAACGAGGTCCTGGACGGCATCCGCCGGACGGGGACCCTGTTCCAGCGGCGGCAGATTCTCGTCAACGAGGGCTGCGCCGGGCTGCTGGACGAGCTGGGGACCTACCTGTGGGACAAGCAGGCGGCCCTGCGGGGGGAGGAGAAGCCCGTGAAGCAGAACGACCACGGCCCCGACGCCCTGCGCTATTACATCAACACCCTTCCGGATTGGAGGTTTTCGTAAATGTCCAGACGAAAGAAACACCGCCCCGCGCCCCAAATCCCGGCGGCGGACGCCTTTTCCAATCCACTGTTCCGCCTGGGCTACGGCTCCCAGGCCCCTCTGGAGGCGGCGGAGTACCCCCTGACCCGGCTCACCGGCAATTACGCCCTGCTGAACTCCCTCTACCGGGGCGGCGGCATCTGCCGCAGCGTCGTGAGCATCGTGCCCAACGACATGACCCGGAAGTGGTACGAGCTGGCCGTGTCCCCGGAGGAGAAGGAAGCCCTGGAACAGGAGGAGCGGCGGACCGGGCTCCGGCGGAGCGTGGGCGAGGGGCTCCAGCTGGGGAGCCTCTACGGCGGCGCGGCGGGCCTCATCCGCATTCGGGGCCACGAGGACCTGCTGGACACGCCCCTGGACCTGGACAGCGTCCTCCCCGGCTCCTTCGAGGGGATCCAGATTTTCGACCGCTGGTGCGGCGTGACGCCGGAGGAGGGCCTGGTCTTCCGCCGGGGGGAGTCCGTCCCGGAGTTCTACGCCCTCACCGACGCGGAGAACCGCCTGGCGGCGCGGGTCCACCACTCCCGCATCGTCCGCTTCACCGGCGGGATGCTGCCCTATCTGGAGCGGGCGGCGGAGCAGTATTGGGGCGAGAGCGACATCGAGCCCATCTACGACGACATCGTGCTCTACGACAGCATCCTGCACAACATGGGGAATCTCACCTTCCGGGCCAACCTGGACACCATGGAGGTGCAGAACCTGGACCAGCTCTTTTCCCTGGCCTCCGGGGACGCTCAGCGGCGGTTCTGGAACACCATGCAGGCCCAGAGCGTCCTACGCTCCAACTTCGGCATGCAGCTGGTGAACCGGGGGGACAAGATCTACAACACCCAGTACGGCTTCACCGGCTTCGACCACGTCATCGAGGGGGCCCAGCTGAACCTGTGCGCCAAGACCCACATCCCCATGACCCGGCTCTTCGGCCGGGCCCCGGCGGGGCTGAACGCCACGGGGGAGAGCGACCTGAAGACCTACTATGAGTACGTGGACACCCTGCGGGAGAGCCGCCTGCGGGACATCCTGGACCAGGTGCTGCCGGTGCTGTGCGCCTCGGCCTGGGGCGGCGTGCCGGAGGGGCTGAGCGTCACCTTCCCGCCCCTGTGGACGCCGACGGCGGGGGAGCTGGCGGAGATCGCGGAGAGGAAGGCCCAGGCGGTGCGGGACGCGTTCCAGGCGGGCCTGCTGCGGGCGGACACGGCCCTGCGGGAGCTGCGGAAGCTGTCGGAGGAGACGGGGCTGTTCGGCTGCGTCACCGACGAGGAGATCGCCGCCGCCGAGGGGAAGACATATCAGGACGTGACGGCCCTCCGGGACCCGATGCTGGGGCTTGGGTTTGAGCCTTTTGAACGGGAGACCGGGGACGGCCTTCCGGCCCTGGACTACAACCCCCACCACGACCCCAGCAACGGGCGCTTTACGAATGGCGGCGGAAGTGGTAAAATTGGAAAGACGAAGTACGCGCCGTCGCCCCAGAGGAGCCGCGGGGGGATACAGCTGAAGCCGAAAACCTATGCCAGGCTGACGGGGATATTGAATACACGATATCCGGGGCTGCCGGCGGGCGAAATCCGAACAATCCGGAGCGCCAGCCGACAGTACACGGTAAAGGCTGATGGTTACGGAGGCTTCATAACCTTGCAGACTTTCAAAATAAAGTAGGAGAGGTTTTTGCATGGAAGAAAAACTGAGAGAATTTCTACAACGGTATATCGGGCAAGGTGTACTGAAAAAAGACCTTGTGCAGGAAGACGACGTCGAAATGCTTGTGTATGGCGCTTGCATCGACGGTTCGGCGCAGGAAATCATTGACTACGGCACAGCCCATCCGGAAGCGCCGTTTTGGGACTTCTTGAAGCTGCTCAAGCCTGGCCTGTATGGCATTACCCAGGAGGAACTCCTGGCGGACGATGAGGACGATTGAATGCCCGCCCTGACCCCCGGCCCGCCGGAGCGGGAGCTTCAGAAGCTGATCGAGCTCTTCCTGCGGGCGGAGACGGCCATCATCAACGAGATCGGACGCCTCCGCTCCCGGGGGCTGGTGGATTACCACGCCGTTGCCGCCCTGGAGCGGGTCCAGGCCATCCTTCGGAACCTGGAATCCGACTGCTGGGAGTACGTCCCCCGGATGATCGAGGCCCAGTTCTACGTCCGGAGGCCGGAGCGGAAGCGCTCCCCCGGCGAGACCCCCGCCAAGCACCTGGCGGCGTATCAGAACGCCCGGACCCTCACCGGCGAGCAGGCGGACCTGGTCCAGCGGCTGACCATGAACCTCATGGGCCAGCTCACCGAGGCTTCCGCCACGGCCCTGGTCAGCTTGCGGGAGGCGGTCGTCGGCCGGGCGGAGCCGGACCTGTTCCGCCGGGTGGGGCTGGAGCAGACGGCGCTCCGGCGGGCCATGGGCCGGGGCGTGTACAAGGCCCTGCCGGACTTCGTGGAGGCCCTGCGCCGGGAGGGCGTGACGGCCTTCGTGGACAAGGCGGGGCGGCGCTGGAGCCTGCACAGCTACTGCGCCATGGCCTCCCGGACCACCTCCCGCCAGGCGGCGGTGCTGTCCGTGCTGACGGCGGGCCCGGACCTGTTCCAGATCAAAGCCGTCGGGAGCACCTGCAAGCTCTGCGCGGCCTACGAGGGGCGGGTGTACTCCAAAAGCGGCACGGACCCGGATTTCCCGCCCCTGGCGGCGGCGTTCGGGAAGATGGACCCCCAGGGGCCGGACGGCCTCTCCAACACCTGGCTGAACCTCCACCCCAACTGTCTCCATTCCCTGACCGCCTGGACCCCGGCGGGACGGACGGCGGAGGAGATACAGAAAATCAAGGATTTTTCAAATCCGGAGAAGAATCCCTTTGATCGGGACCCCCGGACGGAGAAGCAGCGGGAGGCGTACCGGAAGAAGGAGCTGGCCCGGCGGCACTGGCTGGAGGACCGGAGGCAGTGGCAGCGCTACCGGGAAGCGGGGGTGGGGCCCGGGAGCTTCGAGACGTTCCGGCGGCATAAGTATGCCGTCAGGGACCCGGATACGAAGAAGATGGGCCCGGACGCGAAATACAAGGACTGGAAAAAAGAGTACCGAAGGCGCGGCCTTCTTGAAAAATCGCAGAATCGTGATATACTAAGAGACATACCGGATGGGGTGATTTCCGTTACGGATGAAGCCATTCAGCGTGTTCCGCTGGTTCAGCCGGATGGGTGGAGCACGGAGCGGTCCAGGCGGCTTCAAGAGGCCCACCGGGACCTGCTGCGGGCGGTGAAGGACGCGCCCGCCGGCACGGAGGCCGGAGCGGTTTACACGCCGGATATGCGGCTGATTGAACGCAAGATAGGCGAAGCCGCAGATCGTCAGATTTTCATGCCGCGATACCCGAGTCCTCATATTTTGGTACATAATCATCCTTCCGGTTTGACATTTTCGAAAAAAGATATCGAAAACTTTATTGGAAATTTCGATATGAAGGTTTTCACTGCGGTTGGAAATAACGGGTCAGTTTATCTTTTGGAGAAAACAGATCAGTATAATGCGGCTGGATTTGTAAGGCTGTTTGGGGGAATCCAGACAGAATTGGCTCAAGCGGAAACACCGCTGGCTTATGCTGAAATTATCAATCGGTTTCTGAAGGAGGCGGAACGGCATGGCATCAAATTTATCGCGAGAAGATCGAGCGTATTTTGAATCGCTGCTGGCAAAAGCCGAACCATATCCGGAAAGCGATGATCTGTGGTGCGTGTTTGATGGGGAAGACCGGGACCATGACCGTGTCATGGCAACCTTTGCGAAAATGGCCCTGGAGGGGCGGCTGAAATGACGGAGCAGACCATCCGCGCCATCGAGGCCATCCTCTCCCGGGGGGAGCGGGTGGAGCTGCTGGCGGGTCCCGGCGGAGAGGTCAAGGTCCTGCGCGTCCGGCGGGAGACGGTCCCAACGAAAAAAGCCGCCCCGAAGGGAACGGCTTGACACGTAAGCGGAGAACGGCTATAATAGAGAGCAAGGGGGCAGTCAACCGGGGCCTAGCCGGTTGGCGGTCAATCTCCTAACAAAATCAATGCTCGAGAAATTGCCGCTTTCCGCTAGGGTTGGAGGGCGGTTATTTCTTTATCTGGTAGCCCAGAGAAACAGCCGCAATCACGAGAGTAAGTAACGCGATCGTTTCCAATACGCTCATGGGCCGTCCTCCCTTCCGCCAGGAGTCTGGCCCTGCCCCGCTTGCTCATGTCCAGGATACCACAGCCCACGCGAAAATTCAATACTGTTTCCCCGCCCGAAACGGTGGGCGGGAAGGACCGAACGGGGTCAGCTGTCCAGGCATTGGACGGCTGGCCCCGTTTCTTTTTCAGGAGGTGACGCCATTTGCTTGCATACTACGGGACGGAGCTCAGTCCCAACCAGACGGAGACGGCGGAGGGGTATCTCATCTGCCGGAACGTCCCCATCGCCCGCGCCGGAAAACAGCAGTACCTGGCCCGCGAGCTCCGGCTGGAGGGGGACCCGGAGCGCCCGATCGAGGTGGAGCGCCGGGAGGAGGACGTCTTCGAGGACGCGGCCCTGGCCAGCTTCGAGGGCAAGCCCGTCACCGATGGCCACCCGCCGGAGAACGTGGGCCCGGAGAACTTCGCCGCCTACGCCCGGGGCCACGTCCAGAACGTCCGCCGGGAGGGCGGGCACATCGTCGCGGACCTCTACATCAACGACCCCGTTCTGGCCTCCGAGGTCCGGAACCGGGTGAAGCGGGAGGTCTCCTGCGGGTATCTGTGCACCTACGTCCCCGACGGGGCCGGATACCGCCAGACCCATATCCGAGGCAATCACGTGGCCGTGGTCCCCAGGGGCCGCGCAGGCCGCGAGGTCGCGATCAAAGACGCCGCCCAAGAGGCGGAGAAAGGCAGGAACCCTATGTCTGATTTTTGGAAATCGGTCCTGACCGCCTTTGGCAGGGCGGCAAAGGAAGCCGGTCCGGAGGAGCTGGAGGCGATGGTCGCCACCACCGCCAGCGTCCTGGACGCCGCGCCCCCTTCCGGGGGCCAGGAGAGCGCGCCGGAGGCCGCGCCCCCGCCGGAGGCGGTCCCCCCGAAGGAAGCGCCCCCGAAGGAGGAAATCCCTGCGGCGGACGCCCTGGCGGAGAAGCTGGACCAGGTCCTCCGGCTGCTGGACGCCATGCAGCCGAAGGAACCTCCTCTGCGGGACGAGACGGCCCTCGACGGCGCCATCCAGCGCCTGTCCGGCGGCGGGGACGGAGAATCCCCGGCGTCCGTCGTCATCCCCGCCGAAGCGCCCGCCGGGGGCGGGACCCTGGAGCTGCTGAAGCGCCTCCGGCCCGCCGTGGCGGCGATCTCCGACCGGGCGGAGCGGGCCAGGGTGGTGGACGCGGTGCTGGACTCCCTGGGCGGGAAGGACGTCATGGACCAGATCGGCCGCGCCGCCGCGTCCAGCGCCCGGAAGGCGGCGGACGCCGCCGCCAAGCCGGATTACCAGAAAGTCTGTGAGGAGCAGCAGGCGGAGTATTACGCCCGCAACCCCCACAAGAGCAAAAAGGAGGACTGAGCGATGGGTATGAATCCCCAGACCATCGGCGGCGCG
Organism: uncultured Oscillibacter sp.; assembly: GCA_948902155.1. Next base: position 20,841 of record CAQVQZ010000002.1, on the reverse strand, counting down.
ATGCCCCACGGCTTCGCCGGGAGCTACGCCCGCCAGCCGGACATGATCGTGAACACCCGGCCCGCCGGGGCCGAGATTCCCTTTGGCGCGCCGCTGAAGTATGACGATACGGGCGCGGTGGTCCCTATGGGGGCGGGAGATTCGGCGGAGGACTTCGCCGGGGTCGCCGCCAGGGAGATCAAGAGCTCCCTGCACTATCTGGACCAGAGCACCGGCAGCTACGCCGCCGGGGAGGCCGTCAGCGTCTTCCAGCGGGGCTGTGTCAACATCCGCTGCCAGAACGGCGCGCCGAAGCTGGGCGGGGCCGTGTACGTGCGGCTGACCGCCGACAAGAGCCTCCCCAGCGCTGCGGTGGGCGGCTTCGAGGCCGCAGCGGCCACCACCGCGTCCGACAGCGTGAAGCTGGCCAACTGCCAATGGGCGGGCCCCGCTGACGCCGACGGCGTGGCGGAGCTGCGCATCCTCACCATGCAGAGCGCGTAAGGAGGGCGAGAATATGTTTCAGAATGTCGGCACCTATCACGCCGGGGTCATCGGCGGCGGGTCCCTGCCCGGCGGCGGCGTCCCCACCATGGACGCGGCAGGCGTCGCCTCCGGCGGCGCGTTCCTGGCCAGCGAGCTGGAGAAGCGGGACCCCCTCATCCGCAAGCCCCTGACCAGCGTCACCTATCCCCGCGACATCGTGGTCCAGACCGGCGGCGGCTGGGTGGACTACGTGTCCGCCATGAACGTGGCCTACGGCATCACCGGCGGTGCGGGGAGCGGTCCCGTCCACGCCGGAGGGACCAACGGCCTGCCGGTGGTCCAGGCCAACATGGACAAGGGCCTGTTCAAGACCCACCTCTTCGCAGCGGCGCTGCGGGTGATGTTCGTGGACATGCAGAGGGCGGGCTTCATCGGCCGCCCCCTGGACCAGCTGCTCCAGGACGGCATGCGCATGGCCTATGACAAGCACATGGACAGAAACGTCTACCTGGGCCTGGAGGAGTACGGCACCACGGGCCTTCTGAACCACCCGGACGCCGTGGAGACCTCCGTGGCCGGGAACGGCGCGGCTGCGCCCTCCACCAAGTGGAAGGACAAGACCCCCAAGCAGATCCTGGAGGACGTCAACGGGGCCGTCACCGCCGGGTGGGCGGCGGCGGAGTACGACGCCTCCGCCATGCCCAACCACATCCTGCTGCCCTATGAGCAGTATACCTACATCCTCAACACCCCCGTGACGGAGCTGGCCACGGAGACGATTCTGGACTACATCCTGAAGAACAACGTTGCTACTAAAAACGGCGGTTCCCTGTACATCGGGGCCACCCGGTGGTGCAAGGGGGCGGGCACCGGCGGCACGGACCGCATGGCGGTCTACGTGAATCACGAGCGCTTTGTGAAGCTGGACGAGCTGGTGCCCCTGGGCCGGGTGATGACCTCCCCCAACGCCGCCGAGGTGTGCTATGACACGGCCTATATGGCGAACGTGTCGGAGGTCCAGGTGTTCTATCCCCAGTGCATCCGGTACTTTGACGGCGTGTAAGGAGGACGGCCATGTTTATCGTATCCAAGCGCAATCTCATCATCCCCGGCGAGAAGGGCCGGGAGGAAGTTTCCATCGCCAGGGACTTCATGGGGGAGGTCCCGGACTGGGTGGGCGGGAGCGCCTATTTCCAGGCCCTGGTGAAGGACGGAAAGGTGCTTCTCTCCGAGGGCGGCGGTCCGAAGGAGCCCAGGAAGCCGAAGGAGCCCAAAAAGCCCGCCAGGGAAAAACCCAAGCCTCCCGCCGAAGAGGACGCCCCGCCGGAGCTCCCCGCTGAAGGGGAAGGCGCTTCCGATGGGGACTAAGGCCCTCTTCCGGGGCGTGCGGGAAGCCGCCGCCAACATCGGCCGCGAAACCGGGCGCTACACAGCGGCCATGTTCCGGGAGGATTTCCCCCAGTTCTTCACGAAAGGGACGGAGGAGGCGGCTCCGCTCCTTCCCCCCGCCATCCTGGAGGAGTTCCTCCGCCAGGCCAACGCCGCCATCCAGCCGGACAAATGGCTGGACGGCTGGCGGTACAGCTGCGGGCTGTACATGGCCCACAACGCCGCGCTGTTCCTCCGGACCTACTCGGCGGAGGGCAGCGATACCCCCGCCCAGGCGGCGGCGACCGGGGCGCTGGTGGGGGTGGTCTCCTCGGCGAAGCTGGGGCAGGACAGCGTGTCCTATGACACCGGCGCCCTGACCAAGGCCACGGCGGACTGGGGGGACCTGAACGCCACCCAGTACGGCCAGCTCCTGGCCACCCGCGCCCGTCTGGCAGGGATGGGAGGGAGCTACGTCCTATGAACTTCCGGGACTGGTACACGGACCGCATGGACGTCTACCGCGTCTCCCCCGTCCCGGACGGGAGCCTGACCCGCCAGGAGCGGGTAAAGGCGGCGGAGGACGTCCCGTGCCGCGTCTACCACATGGGCGCGTCCGGCCCCCACATGGAGCAGACGGCGGCAAAGATCGTCCAGGGCGATTACGTCCAGTGCGACAACGCGGTGGACGTCCGGGCGGGGGACGAGCTGCGCATCCGCCGGGGCGCGGCCCTGGGGAATGCCCTGCCGGAGACGCGGGCCTTCGCCGGGGAGCCGGAGCATTTCTTCGAGCCCTTCGGGGCGGTCCTGCCGGGCCTGGCCCATCAGGAGATACGGATTTTGCAGGAGGAAAGGGTGAAGTAAATGGCGGTAACGCTCCAGGCGCGGGTCCAGCAGCTGCGGGCCTCCGCGCCGCAGATCGAGCGGAAGCTCATGAGCGCCTGTGAAGATGCCGCGCTCTGCGCCGTAGCGACGGCGATGGAGTTAACGCCGCCCGCCGGGGACATTTCCGGCACCCATACCCGGACCGGGGAGATGAAGCAGGACTGGGCGGCGTCCAGCGCCGTGAAGCCGGTCAGACGGGACGGGCGGTACGAGAGCCTCTTGGCAAACCAGATGGAGTACGCCTCCTACGTCAACGACGGGCACCGCATGGACCGCCATTTTGTCCCTGGCCTCTACATCAACGAGGAGTCCGGCCTGCTGGAGTATGACCCGGCCCTGGCGGTGAGCAGGGAGCAGGGGATGAAGCGCGGAATCATGGTCGGAACGAAGACCCGCTATGTCCCCGGCATCTTCATGGTGGACGCGGCGGGAGAGGAATACAAGCGGGTCCTCCGGCAGGAGCTGGCGGACATCGGGGAGATACTGGAATGATCTTCACCGTTTCCAGCGTGGCCCGGTCCCTGGCGGACTATCTGGCCCCGTCGTTCCCCGGCGTCACCTTCTACGAAGGCCCCAACCAGCAGGGGAGCGAAACGCCCTGCATGTTCCTTCAGCAGCGGTATGGCCGCATCAAGAAGCGGCAGGCGGGCCGTTGGCTGCGGACCGTGGGCCTGGACCTCGCATACCTGGAGGACTGCAACCTGCCCAATCTCCAGCAGCGCTGCGAGGCGGCGGCGGAGGTCCTGGACCAGGTCCTGGAGACGTTCCCCTACTCCGACGGAGAAGGGACCACCCTTCTGCGGACCTACGACCGGGAGTGGAATACCGGCGGGGGCGATCTGCACTACAAATTTGAGCTTCGCGTCTGGGTCCGGCTGGAGGAGCCCGCCGGCGCGATGATGCAGACTCTTATCCTGAATCAGGAGGTTTCAAATGGCAAAAAAATACACCCGCGAGGCGATTCTGAAAGATAAACGCTTCGCCGGATATCAGAGGGACTTCCTCGCGGCGGTCCTGAAGGAACCGGAATACACCATCGCCGAGGCGGAAAAGGCCGTCAAAGAATTTTTTGAAAGGAAGTGAGCCAATGGCAGGCGGAACCTGGAGCTCCCAGAATAAAATCCGTCCCGGCGTATACATCCGCTTCCAGTCGGAGGCCGGGAGCGGCCTGACCCCCGGCGACCGGGGGATCGTGACCATCTGCAAGCCCCTGTCCTGGGGGCCGGTGGGGGAGGTGATGGAAGTGGAGGCCGGGGCGGACATGACGCCCTTCACCGGCTACGGCCTCACGGACCCCCGCAACCTGTTCCTGCGGGAGCTGTTCAAGGGCACGGACCGGACCTCCGGCCCCAAGCGGCTGCTGCTCTACCGCCCCGCCGCCTCCGGCGCCGCCGCGGCCCAGGCCCGCGTCCCGGCGGCGTCCGGGGACGCTCCGGAGTCCGGCCTGCTGGTGACGGCCCGTCACCCCGGCGTCCGGGGCAACGACATCTCCGTGCTCATCACCGAGGAGACGGAGGGCGGCTTCACGGTCTCCACCGTCGTGGACGGCGAGATCGCGGACCAGCAGACGGCCCAGAGGGCGGAGGACCTTGCCGCCAACGCCTGGGTGGCGTTCTCCGGCGGGCCGCTGGCGGCGACGGCGGGGGTCACCCTCTCCGGCGGGGCGGACGGGACCGTCTCCGAGGCGGCCTATGCGGCCTATCTGACCGCCGTCGAGCCCCGGCGCTTCGACGTGATGGTCTACGACGGCTCCGAGGCCACGGTCCAGGCCGCCATGGCCTCCTTCGTCAAGCGCCTGGCGGAGGAGAACGGGCAGTATTGCCAGCTGGTGGCCGCGGGCCTGCAAAACCCGGATTCCATGTTCGTGGTCAACGTCCAGAGCGGCGTCGTCCTCTCCGACGGGACCGCCCTCACGCCGGAGCAGACCACCTGGTGGGCGGGCGGCGCGACGGCGGGGGCCCGGTACAACGAGAGCCTGACCTATGCCCGGTACCCCGGCGCGGTCAAGGCCGCGCCCCTGCTGAGCGGCGGCGGGTACGAGCAGGCCCTGAGAGCGGGGCAGTTCGTGCTGGAGGCGGACGGCGGCGCGGTGAAGGTGGAGCAGGACATCAATTCCCTGGTCACCTGCACCCAGGCGCTCAGCAAGGTGTTCCAGAAAAACCGGGTCCTGCGCCTGTGCTCCACCGTCGCCAACGACATCTGCCAGCAGTTTCATGACAATTTCCTGGGCGTCGTACACAACAATCCCCCCGGCCGCTCCCGCTTCAAGGCGGTGATCGTGGGGTATTTGCTGGACATCCAGTCCAACAGCGGCATCCAGGAGTTCTCCGCCGGGGACGTGGAGGTCCAGCCGGGCGAGGAATCCGACTCCGTCGTGGTCCAGCTGGCTTTGAAAGTGGCCGACGCGGTGGAGAAGATCTATCTGACCGTCGTGGTCTCGTAAGGGAGGGATAGACATGGCCTATTTGCTCGCAAAAGACACCGTCAACGGCGCGGAGGGCAAGATTTTCATTACCTCCGCGGACGGCAAGAACATCGAAGTCGCCGGGATGAAGAACATCAAGACCGTGGCCGGAATCCAGAGCCAGGACATGCGGGTCATCGGCACCCGCCGCATCCAGGACAAGCCCAACGGGGCCAAGCAGACTGGCAGCGGCAATCTCTATTACGGCACGGACCTGTTCACCGGCATGGTCCTCCAGTACATCAACACGGGGGTCATGCCCGAGTTCGATATCCAGATCACCAACCAGGACCCCACCACCAGCGTGGGCAGTCAGGTCATGGCCTACTACGGCTGCCACCTGACGGGGGAGATTCCCATCTCCATCCTGGACAGCGAGGAGTCCATGCTGAGCTATGACTTCAACTTCGCCTGGACCCGCGTCGAAAAGCTCCAGGGCTTCAACGACCCGGTCAAGCTGGGCACCGATTAAGGAGGCATCTCATGAGCCGTTTATCCACATTTCTGCATCCCACCGTCACACAGCTGGAGGAGGAGGTCGTGATCTCCAAGCGCTTCCTGGACGAGGAGGGCCGTCCCGTCCCCTTCAAGGTTCGGTCCCTGACCCAGGAGGAGAACGACACCATGATCCAGCGCTCCACTCGGACGGTGAAGGACCGGACCGGGCAGCTCCGGGAAAGCCTGGACAACATCGAATACACCCGGCGGCTGGTGGTCGCCGCCACGGTGGAGCCGGACTTTTCCTCCAAGGAGCTCTGCGACTCCTACAGCGTGCTGGACCCACTGCTGGTTCCGGGCAAGATGCTGCTCCCCGGCGAATTCAAACACCTGACGGAGAAAATCATGGAGCTGTCGGGCTTCGACGACCCCACCACCGTGGAGGACACAGCAAAAAACTGATCAGTGGGGCCAGCCCGGACCCGGATGCCCTGGCAGCATATTACTGCTTCGTAAATCTGGGCTGGCCCCCGTCGAAATACGAACAGCTGCCCTTTCACGAGAGGGTGCTGATCACAGAATTCATCAAAAAAGAACTGGAATCCCGGCCGAAACAGTGAGGAAGGAGGCCCGGCATGGCCGTCATTGAGGAAGTCCTGGCGCTGGTGGACCGCTTCACAGCGCCCTTTACCAAATACATCTCCCTGGCGGGACAGGCGGCGGGGGCCGCGTCCGGGGCCCGGCAGGCGGCGGAGCGGATGGGCGGCGTGGACCTCTCCGGCGTGTCCTCCGGGATGGAGAACACCTCCAGCGCCGCCCAGGAGGCCGCGGCGGCCATGAGCCGGGCGGCCCAGGAGGCGGAGTCCGCCCGGTCCTTCACGGCCTCCGCCTTCTCCGGAAAGGCGGAGGAGGCGCGGGCCTACGCCCAGGAGCTGCTTTCCGTGCAGGGACAGCTCCAGCGCCTCCACGTGGAGCTGAGCGCCCACCAGCGGATGCTGTCCGCCGTCTCCGGGGCCCAGGGCTCCGCATCCTCCGAGGCGGCGGAGCTGGCCTCCCGGCTCTCCGGCCTGTCGGCGGAGACGGCGGCGCTGAAGGACCGCCAGTCCGCCCTCCGGTCCGCCCTGGAGGACGCCGCCGGGGGGAGCCGGAAGGCGGACCGGGCCCTCCGGCAGTACCGGCGCGCCGCCGGGACCGCCGCGTCCTCCACCAGCGCCCTGGCCACCCAGGTGAAGCGGCTGGCGGGGGCCTTCCTGGGGCTCCAGGGGGCCAAGGCGCTTATCGGCCAGGCGGACGCCATGAGCCAGATCACCGCCCGGCTGAACATGATGAACGACGGCCTCCAGACCACGGAGCGGCTCCACGAGATGATCTTCCAGTCCGCCCAGCGCTCCAGGGGCGCTTACGGAGACACCGCCGCCTTCGTGGCCAAGCTGGGCGCCCTGGCCAAGGACGCCTTTTCCTCCAACGCGGAGCTCATCGCCTTCGCCGAGCAGATCAACAAGCAGATGACCCTCTCCGGGACCTCCCCGGCGGAGGCCAGCGGCGCTATGCTCCAGCTGACCCAGGCCATGTCCTCCGGCGTGCTCCGGGGCGAGGAGCTGAACTCCGTCCTGGAGCAGACGCCCATGATCGCCCAGACCATCGCCCGGTACATGGGCCTGACCACCGGCGAGATGCGGGAGCTGGCCGCCGAAGGGAAGATCACCGCCCGGGTGGTCAAGGAGGCGATGCTGTGGGCGGCGGAGGAGACCAACGCCGCCTTCGACTCCATGCCCGTCACCTGGGGGCAGCTGGCGGTCTCCGCCCAAAACATCCTCCTGCGGGGCTTCCGGCCCCTGCTGGACGTGATCTCTTCCATCCCCCAGGCCATCATCGACCACTCGGATATGGCCCTCGCGGCCCTGCTGGGCGTGGGGGCGGTGCTGGCGGCGGTGGGGACCGCCGCCATGATCTCCGGGGCGAAGACGGCGGCGGCGTTCCTCCTGCCCCACCTGCCCCTCCTGCTGCTGGGAGCGGCGGTGAGCGCCTTTGCCTACGGGATGCTGTCGGCGGGCCACACCGCCTCGGAGGTGCTGGAGGCCGTCGGAGCGGGCTTCGGCTGGCTCTACGCGCTGGTGGGGAACATCGTGGTGAACCTTTACAACCTGTGGGTCTCCTTCGCGGAGTTCTTCGCCAACGTCTTCGACCACCCGCTCCAGGCCGCCGGGAACCTGTTCGCGGATTTCATCGACTTTGTCCTCGGCCTCCTGGAGACCGCCGCCGGGGCCATCGACACTGTTTTCGGCTCCAATCTGGCAGGCGCGGTCAACGGCTGGCGGGCGAACCTCAGCCAATGGGTCCGGGATGCCATCGGCCCCAACGAGATTCAGCTCCAGCGGATGGAGATGATCGACTTCAACGCCGCCATGACGGATTTCGGGGACTTCGGACGGAGTTTCGGCGAGACCCTCGCGGGCTTCGGCAGCGCGGCGGGGGAGGTATCCGCCTCCGGCCTGCTCCCGGATAACCAGCTCCCGGACATCGCCAAGGACGTCCGGAAGATCGCCCGGAGCGTCTCCCTCTCGGAGGAGGATATCCGCTCCCTGGTGGACGCGGCGGAGCGGCGCTATGTCAACCACATCAACCTCACCGCCCAGACCCCTGTCATCAACGTCAGCGGGGCCAACACCGGCAACACGCCCCAGGACCGAAGGGCTCTGGCCAACGCCATCCGGGACATCCTCCTGGAGCAGGCGGCGGCGGGGTCCGCCCGGTCCACCGCCAGGGCCTACTAAAGGAGGCGCGGCATGCCCAACGACTTCGGCCTCTTCTTCACGCGGGATTCCACCGTCATCCGCCTGCCTCAGAACCCGGAAAAGCTCCCCGTGGCCCGGCCCGGCGGGAACAGCGACTACAACGTCCTGGGCCTGGGGCAGATCATGATCCCCCGGACCCCGAACCTTAAAGAGGTAACCATCTCCAGCTATTTCCCCGGCAGGATATCCGCCGGGGTCCTGACCTCCGGCGGCTTTGAATCCCCGGAATTTTACATCGATTTCTTCCAGTCCGCCATGGACGATCTGGTCCCCATCCTCTACACCCCGGTCCGCTACTACGAAAACGGCGAGCCCTTCATGACCGGGGAGACGGGGCTGATGGTCCTGGTCACCCAGTTCGACACCGAGGAGCGGGGCGGCGAGACCGGCGATTTCTACTACGACCTGACCCTCACCGAGTACCGGGACTACACCCCCGGCGCCGTCCAGGTGAAGCGGAGCGCCCAGGGCTCCGCGCCCGCGGGCGCACCCGAGCCCTCCCGGACCGTCCCGAAAAACCAGCTGGCGGTGGGCTCCGCCTGCCTGGCCAACGGCCCCTATTTCGCCTCCAGCCTGGGGGACGGCCCCTCGGGCAGCGGCAGCGGGCGGCGGGTCCGGGTCTCCCGCATCGTGGACGCCGCCCGGCCCTATCCGGTGCATATCGCGCTGGAGTCCGGCGGGGCGCTGGGCTGGACGAAGAAGGAATCCTTACAGGCGGTGGGCGGATGAAGACGGAGCTGCTGATCGCCAACAAGCGCAGCGGGCAGATCTGGGAGGTCTCCCCCTGCGCCCAGACCATCACCCACACCACCAACCGCACCGGCAGTCCCGGCACGCTGCGGTTCACCCTCATCAAGGCTGGGGGCATCGCCTTCCTGGAGGGCGATACCGTCCGCTTTTCCGTGGACGGGAAGCTGATCTTCTTCGGCTGGGTCTTCACCAAGTCGAAGGACCGCTGGGACGTGATCGAGGTCACCTGCTACGACCAGCTACGCTACCTCAAGGCCAACGCCTCCTACGCCTTCTACGGCCAGAAGGCCGGGGACATCATCAGGCAGATCGCCGAGGACTTCCAGCTCACCCTGGGCAGCGTCGCCGACACCGGCTGGGCCATCCCGTCCCTCATCGAACAGGACCAGTCCTGCCTGGACATCATCGGCACGGCAGTCCAGCAGACGCTCCTGAACACCGGGAAAATTTACGTCTTTTACGACGACGGCAGCGGCCTGGCCCTCACGGAGGCGGCGGACATGGTTTCCAGCGTCATGATCGGCGAGGGGTCCTATCTGGGTGAGTACACCTACAAGACCGACATCGACGAACAGACCTACAACTCGGTAAAGCTGGTCCGGCCCAGCGAGAAGACCGGCCGGGCGGACGTGTTCATCGCCCAGGACTCCAACAATATCGGTCAGTGGGGCCTCCTTCAGCTCTACCAGACGGTGGACAACAGCAGCAACGACGCCCAGGTCAAGGCCCAGGCGGAGGCGTCCCTGGCATTCTACAACCGGCGGATGCGGACGCTGAAGGTGTCCTCCCTGGGGGTCCCCGGCCTCCGGGCCGGACAAATGGTATACATGAAGGTCCCCGGCCTGGGGGACATCAACCTGGACCAGTACGTGCTGCTGGAGAAGGTAACCCACACCTTCGAGAACGAGCTGCACACCATGGAATTTGAAACGCTGGAGATTTGACAGATGGAACTGAGCGACGTTTTGAACCAAATCATTCAGGAAAACCTGACGGCCTCCCAGCCCGCCAACCTCTGCGTCGGCACCGTCACCCGCGCGGACCCCCTGGAGATCACCATCAGCACCGACATGGGGCCGCTGAAAAGCCAGGTCCTGTATCTGACGTCCGCCGTCATCGAGAAGAAGATCCCCGTCCTGAAGCACAAGCACACCACCAGGGGCTTCCGCCACGCCCACGCGGTCTCCGGCCTGTCCCACAGCCACAGCGGGGCGGAGGGGGACACCGGCCCCGCCCTGGACGGCGAGTATCCCACCACCGGCGGCCTGGAACAGGACGCGTTCATCTCCGACGAGCAGCTGAAGGACGTCCGCTGTTATGAGGACGGCAAGCCCCTCCCGGTCAGGGACGGCTATATCATCCTCAACCGCGCCCTGGAGCAGGGGGACGCCGTGCTGCTGCTCCGGGTCCAGAACGGCCAGAAATTCATCATCCTCTCCCGCGTTTTCAAAAAGGAGGCGGCAAATGGCGACTCTTCCCACCAGCGGCATTGACCTCTCCGGCGGCCTGAGCTCCGGACGCCAGCCCTCCCGGACCTGGCGGATCTCCGGGAACCGCATCTGCGGCGAGACCGACGGCTGGGAGTCCGTCCGCCAGGCGGTGGAGATCATCCTGCACGTGGAGCGCTTCCGCTGGCAGATTTACCGGCCCTACTCGGGAATGCAGTGGCGGGGCCTCATCGGGCAGGACGCCGGATACGTGACGGCGGAGCTCCAGCGGCGGCTGCGGGAGGCCCTGACCATGGACGACCGGGTCCGGGGCATTTCCAACTTCCAATATACCGTGGACGGAGACGTCCTGATCTGCTCCGTGACGGTGGATACCGTCTACGGCGACGTAGAGACAAGCGTGGAGGTGAACATTTCTTGATAGACCTGACCGGAAAAACCTATCTGGCGCTGCTCCAGGCCATGCTGGACCGCGTCCCGAACACCTACGACAAGCGGGACACCTCCCCCATCCAGACGGCCCTGGGGCCCGCCGCCTGGGCGCTGGAGGGCTATTATCTGACCCTGGACCAGGTCCAGCGCTCCGCCTTCATCCAGACGGCGGCGGGGCAGTCCCTGGACTATCTGGCCGTCATCGGCGGCCTGACCCGCTACCCCGCCTCGGCGGCGGTGCGCCTGGGGCTCTTCGACGCCCCGGTGCCCCTCGGCGCCCGCTTCTCCACCCTCAACGGCGCGGAGAGCATCAACTTCACCGTCACCGCCGCCACAGAAACGGCGGGGGAGTACCACCTCACTGCCGAGACCCCCGGCGCCGCCGGCAACGAGTACGCCGGGCCCATCCTGCCCATCACGTCCATTCCCGGCCTGACTTCCGCCGTCATCGCCGGCATCCTGGTGCCCGGCGACGGGGAGGAGGACGACGAGGCCCTCCGGGCCAGGCTCATCGAGGCGCTGAACGAGAAGCCCTTCGGCGGCAACATCGCCTCCTACCGGACGTTCATCAACGGCATCGACGGCGTGGGCGGCGTCCAGGTCTACCCCACCTGGAACGGCGGCGGCACGGTGAAGTGCTCCGTGCTGGGGGCGGACCTGCGGCCCGCCTCCCCGACGCTGGTGGAAGCGGTCCAGCTGGCCGTGGACCCGCCGCCCAACCAGGGCCTGGGCCTGGGCACCGCCCCCATCGGGGCCAAAGTCACGGTGACGGCCCCTGCGGCGGTGACGGTGGACGTCTCCGTCAAGCTGGCCCTGGCCCCCGGCTTCACCCTCGCCCAGGTCCAGCCCCTGGCGGAGAACGCCGTGGAGAACTACCTCCTGGAGGTCCGCCGGGCCTGGGCCGTCCCGGTGAATGCCGCCACGAACCAATACGCCTCCGACATCTACCTCTCCCGGGTCCTGGCGGCCATCGTCGGCGTCACCGGCGTCGTCAACGCCACCAGCGCCGCCCTCAACGGCGCGGCGGCGGACCTGGCCCTCCGGGAGACCGGGACAGCCCAGGAGGTGCCGGTGCTGGGGAAGGTGGCGCTCCGTGTATAGGGACCTGGATATCGCCCTCCTGGAGCAGCTCTGCCCCTGGTACCGGAAGATTCTGGACTACCAGGAGCTCTGCCGGACGGAGCAGGCGTGCTTCGACGCCCTGGCGGAGCTCATCAACCAGGTGGCGGACAACTTCTTCTTCCAGACCATGGACGAGTCCGCCATCGCCCAGTGGGAGGACGTCTTTCACATCGTCCCGGACCCGGTCCGGGAGACGCTGGAGTTCCGCCGGGTCCGGGTGCTGAACCGCATTTCCCTGAAAACGCCCTTCACCCTGGGCTTTCTCTACCAGCGCCTGGACGAGCTCATCGGCGAGGGCCTCTGGAAGGTGACGGTGGACTATCCCAACTACGCCCTCTACATCGAAAGCTCCGCCGAAAACCAGCTCTACGCCTCGGAGGTGGCTTTCACCATCGGGAAGATCAAGCCCGCCCATATCGTTTATATCAACACCCCCGTGGTGGAAACGGGCCTCCTGCTCTCGGAGGCGGCGGAGCGCATGGACCGCTTCACCTGGAACTACCGCCTCGGGTCCTGGGCCCTGGGCGCGCTGCCCTTCGCCACGGAGGGGAATAAGGAGATGATGAAAATGCCGGAGGTCCCTTCGATTCGCCCCCTGCTGCTGACGGGGACCGCAAAATTTCTCGCCGGCGACGTCGCCTCCGCCCGCATCAACGGGACCATCCCCGTGGCCGGGCTGGCCAAGGACGTCTCCGGCTCCACGCTGTCCGTGGTCTATGCCGTACCCCCTTCGGCGGGGGAGGCGGTGACGCGGGTGGAGCTGCTGGACGGGGCGGGGGAGACGCTGACGGACAGCACGGTCTACATCCCCCTGCTGTCGGACACCTGGATCAAACACACGATACCCGTCAAGGAAGGAGTGACCGGCGATGGCGGAACACAAAATCCCTGAGATCCTCCCGGACCTGCCGGAGGATTGGGGCTATGGACAGATCGTGTCCCCGGAGGGCGTGGAAGCGGGCCTGACGGAGCGGCACGGCTACAACTACCTGATGCGGAAGGTCAACGCCGCCGTCCGGGCCATCAACGAGATCATCGCGGAGATGGGCCAGATCACCCCGGCGGACATGGTCACGGCCCAGGGCGGCGGGGAGCTGCTTCTCCCGGCCATCCTGGGCGGCGGGCCTTATGAGATTATGTTTACGGAGGAGGAGGCGGACGAGTACGCCCTCAAGGCGGACCTGACGAAGCTCCGGGCGGATTTGAGCAAGTACGCGCTTTTGCTGAATCCCACTTTTAGCAAAAACCTTCTGGTTGGCTATGGTGCATTTAAGTACGGCGAGGAACTCGGAGAGCATCTTACAGCCGCAATTATAGCTGGATATGAAAACTTTTCCAGCGCAAGTTACTCCATTACTGTTGGTTCAAGAAATAGAAACACAAGCGATTCCAACATCGTAGTGGGAGATCGCAATATAGCCTATAACGCAAACGCGTGCTGTATTGGCTCCGATACAGAATCTTGTGGAAACTACTCCATTGCAACTGGTTATGGAACAATCGCTAAATACCTCGAATTTGTAGCAGGCAAGTACAATATAGCCAGCACCGTGTACTCATTTTATGATGGAAATTTTTTCATTATTGGAAACGGCGATTCCGATACGGCCAGAAGCAACGCTTTCCGCGTTGCTAAGGACGGGTCTACTTTCGGCGTAGGCTCTTTCCACTCCTCCGGCGCGGACTACGCCGAGATTTACGAGTGGCAGGACGGCAACCCGGAGGCCGAGGACCGGGTGGGCCGCTTCGTGGTCCTGGACGGCGAGCACATCCGCCTCGCCGGGCCGGAGGACAGCCCCCTGGACATCCTGGGCGTCGTCTCCGCCCGCCCGTCCATCGTCGGCGATTCCTACGACGACCAGTGGCGGGGCATGTACCTGCGGGACGTCTTCGGGCGGCTGCTCTATGAGGACGCGGAGGCCGAGGACCCGGAGCATCCCGGCCAGACCGTCCCGGAGCGCCGCCGGAAGCTGAATCCGGCCTATGACCCCGCCCGGGCGTACATCCCCCAGTCCAAACGCCCGGAGAAAGCCGCCGTGGGCCTCCTGGGCAAGCTGGTGCTCATCGACGACGGCGCCAGCCAAGTGAACGGCTGGTGCAAAGCGGGGGAGGGCGGCGTCGCGATAAGGTCGGAAGAACGGACCCGCTTCCGCGTCATGTCCCGCTTGGACCCCACCCACATCCGCATAACCATCATGCCGCAGTAAGGAGGCCGTCATGTCGATCAAGGTACGGAAGAAGGGCGACGCCCAATGGACCTTCGTGGCCGGTCTGGGGAAGCCCGGCCCGGCCGGCTCCGGCGGAGGCGGCGGAACCGTTTACGAGGCCGGGGAGGGCGTCGTCATCACCGCCACGGAAACCGGGGAGGAGATTCGCGTCAAGGTCCCGGTGATCCCCCTGACCAAAGCCGAATACGAGGCTCTGTCCGCCGGGGAGAAGGGGAAACAGGCCCTCTACGTCATCACCGACGGCGAAAGTTCGCAAGTCGGGCCGCAGGGACCGGAGGGGCCTGCTGGCCCGCAAGGTGAACCTGGCCCACAGGGGCCCACTGGAGAACAGGGGCCAAAGGGCCCCGCCGGCCAGCAAGGTCCTGCTGGCCCCAAAGGGGACAAAGGTGACCCAGGAGAGATGGGACCTCACGGGCCGAAGGGAGATACAGGGCCCCAGGGACCAAAAGGAGATACCGGGCTGCAGGGACCAGCGGGTCCCGCTGGAGCAGGCGGCGTCACCAGTTTCAAAACCCGGACGGGAGCTGTTACGCCGCAGCCTCATGACTATATGGCATCTCAGATAGATTTCGACCCCAGCACCACAGGTATGAGCGCCACGAACGTAGACGCTGCCTTGAAGGAGCTTTCTGAAAAGCTAGGTGAAGGTACGGGTGATAGCGGAATCACTGAAATTCCAATTGCGTCATCGTCAATGCTTGGTGGTATTAAAGTCGGGAGTGGTTTATCAATTACGGCAGAGGGTGTTTTGAGTTGCATAACACAAGCAAAAATAGAATCTCTCATAAATGATGCAATAGATGCGACGCAAGTTGGAACGTATAAAGCAAAAATAAGCGCTACTTATAGTGAAAATTTTTCTAAATTCTATAAAATCACTCTTGGCGGATCGGATGCATTAACTGGAACAATGACTTTTAAGACACCTCAAGTAACTTATCAGCTCATTGTTACCAGTGCATACAACAATATGGATGGTTATTTCCCAAACATTACTATAGGTGGCGTGACGATTTCATCTAATACGGGGTGGCATCAAAGCAGTTCTAATGCGGGTAGAGTAGTTAAAACTGGGAAAATAGATATTACTGGATATACAACTACTGCGCTTGCTATAAAATGCACATGATAAAGCCCCTTATAGGGACAAACCTGTATGCAGTTTCACAAGAATCGAACTGCCTACCACCTAAAGCGAAAAAGGAGGCCCATAGCGCCCAATAAAAAATGCCTGTTCCGCGTGGGTGAAATCGCAGAACCCTAATCCAAGCAAAAAGCCGTCCCTCGCAGGGCGGCAGGATTTGACAAAACACAGCGTCTTCCGTATAATGGAGCGGAAGGACGCTGTTACATAAAAGGCGGTCAGCCCATTCCCTTGCGAAAGGGGGTGGTTCATTTCCCGGAGATTGTATCGAAGGGAGGTGGCGCTGATGTGGAGAAGACGGGCATTCGTTTTGCTGCGGTACGTAGTATTCGCGGCTCTGGCGATACACCTGCTTACCATAAAAGCGTGCTAGCCGTCCGGCTGGTACCCGAACGGCTAGCGGTTTAAACTGTTAGCTTTGCAGGGCTGACCTCCGTGTGACAGCGCCCTTCTATGTTCATTATACGCATCCGCTCCCGTTTTGTCAAGACGATGAAACGGGGGTATTTTTATCTGAAAGGAGGCTATCATGCAGTTCTTTTATCAAGGCCGGGAGGTCCCCGCGGCCTACGGCGGCTCCGGCAGCGGCGGCACCACCGTCCACGGCGAACTCTCCGGAAGGGAGGGAGCGGACCAGCACCCCATCGGTTCCATCGAGGGCCTGGCGGAAGAGCTGGCGAAGATACCGGCCCCGGTGGAGGCGATGACAAATGAGGAATTGGAGGAGATTTTGAAATGAAGTTTTTGGACAGCAACGGCGTGCGGTACTGGTGGGGGAAGACCAAGGCGTATGTGGCGGACTATGTGGCCGCTCACGGCGGCGGCGGAACGGCGGACAGCGTGGCCTGGGAGGACGTGACGGGGAAGCCGGAGCTGGCGCTGAAGAGCGATCTCTCCAGCGTGTACCGGTTCAAGGGGAGCGTGGCGAATTACGCTTCTCTGCCCGCCGAGGGAAATGTGGCGGGGGATGTTTGGAATGTGGAGGCTACGGGGATGAACTACGCTTGGACCGGCAAGGCGTGGGACGCGCTGGGGGAGAACTTCCAGGTCGAGAGCATCACCAACGCTGAGATCGACGCCATCGTGGCGGAGGCTTGACGGATGGGCTTTTTGGATAAGGCGGGCCTTGCCCACTTCTGGGGGAAGGTCCTGGCCGGGCTGGGCGGGAAGCAGGATGCTTTGACTCCCGATGAGAGTATTACGCTCCAGGACGGGAACATCGGCGTGGCCCTGCCTACGAAGTCCCTGACGCGGGCGGAGTATGAGGCCCTGCCGGAGGAGGAGAAGCAGGCGGAGAAAGTTTATCTGGTGGACGAGCCGCCTTGGGTCCCGGCTCCGCTTTCCGTGCAGGAGTACGACACCGAGGGCGGGTGGCATGTGCGGAAGTGGTTGGACGGATACGTCGAAATGACGTATCCCTTTACTGGCGACTTATCCTTGGAATATGAAATCGCACTTAGTGGATTAGATGCATCTCTTGTCACGATTCCTCTGAATTCCAATGCAATTCCTTACCCCCTTGCTCTGATCAGGAAAGAAGAAGAATCGCTTTCTATAACGGAGAGCGACTCTTGGGGACAGATTAAATTCCCCGCGATCCGAACGGTTGGCTCTCTTGAGCAGAGTGGGATTTGGAGGATATGTAACATTAACGAGGGCGGCGGAACTGGTCCGTTTCAGTGCGTTCTCAAAGTAACTGGATACTATAAGTAAGAGGGAGAGTTTATGAATGCATATTTTCGTGGAACGATTCTGTCCGGTCCGCCGGGCCCCGCCGGGCCGGACGGGAATCCGGTGGGGACGGTCATCAGCTACATGGGCCTGACCGCGCCGGAGGGCTATCTGGTCTGCGACGGGGCGGTACATAACATCCCGGACTACCCGGAGCTGGCGGCGTTTTTTGGGGAGCAGTTCGGTTCTGTCAATCACTTCGGCGGGGATGGAGTGAGTACCTTCGCCGTGCCCGATCTGCGCAACCTGTTTCTCCGGGGTTTCCACGGGGAAGCGGAGGAGCAGATGAGCGGCGCGATTGGTGAGAGGCAGGAAGGCACCAACTATCCTATGACTCTGGGTTCTAAAAGTGCCATTCGGTATCTATCCGGTACTGATGATGTGGATACCCTCCTGGCGGAGATTCATCCGGACAGTGTAATCGGAGATCGTAGACAAGCTACATCATCTAACACCACAAGTACTTCAATAGCTCTTAATGACTATTATACTGGTCGCCCCGTCAACATGGCGGTGCTGTACTGCATCAAGGCGGCGGAGAGCGTCGGGAGTGGCTTGGAGGAGTACGACACCGAGGACGGGTGGCATGTGCGGAAGTGGAGCAGTGGGTACGTGGAAATGTCACTTACCCGTCTGATACCCTCTTTTCCCTTTATAAGCTGGGGCGGCGGGATAAATACCGCTCTTGCTTTAAGCCCTTCTCCGTTCCCGGTGCCGCTGGTCATGAAATTTTCGGAAACCGCAGGGTTTGCCGGCGGGGCCAATGGAGTTGGATGGCTTATGCCCGTTTTAACCAACGCCGTTAATCCGCTGACACATTCCAGCAAATATGAAGCCGTCCGTCCCGGTAATAACCCAGGACCCGCCACCATTTGCCTCAGCATTACGGGCCGCTGGAAGTGAGGAGAGGTTGTTATGGACGGAAAATGCACGGGCACCCCCATGGACTGCCCCTATCTGCTTCGTATCGAGGCGCTGGAGGCGGAGGCGGCGCACAATAAGGACTCCCACAAGGAGTTTTACGCCCGCCTGGACGCGTCCCACACGTCGGTGGCGGTCATTGAGGAGCGGCTGAACCAGATCAAGGAGGACACGGAGGAGATCAAGACCTCCCTCCAGGCGCAGAAGGACGATGTGCGGGAGCTGCGGGACAAGCCGGGAAAGCGGTGGGAGGGACTGGTGGAGAAGGCCATATGGGCTGTTGTAGCCGCCGTGATCGCGTTCTTTCTGGGGAGGGTGGGTCTGTGAGGGGGTTCCTGGCCTTCCTGGTGGTCCTCCTGGCCGCTGGAAGCATCGGGCTGGTCCTTACCCTCGGACGGCGGGGAAAACGCTCTGCGGGCTCCCTGCGGGGGGTGACGCGGCTCCTGTTCGTGACCACCCAGATTTGCGCCTTGATCTGGGTCTTCATCTCCTACGCCATCGCCATTTACTCCACGGTCCGCCTCCGGCAGGTGCAGACCCTGGCGGAGCTCAGCGAACCCGCCATCCGCACCATCCTGGGCGTGAGCGTGCTGAAGGTGGTGGAGAATATCTTCGAACACAACAACGGCAAGATTTTTGGACAAAGCACAGAACATATTCCGCCGGACGGCGGGGAGGAGGATTTTTATGACGAATCTGTATGAGATCACCGGCAGACTGCTGGCGGCCTTCGCCGTGGCGCTGCTGGCCTATCTGACGCCGAAGGCCAGGGCGTGGTTCCAGGCCAACGCCAACGCCGCGGCCCAGGAAAATATCCGGCGGTTGGTGACAGCCTTTGCGCGGGCGGCGGAACAGCTCTACCACGACCAGGACCCCACCGGCGAGAAGCGGAACCGCTTTGTTCAGGAGCAGCTCCGCGCCATGGGCGTGGCGGTCACGGAGGCCGTCCTCAACATGATCGAGGGCGCGGTCTGGGAGATCAACACGGAAAATAAGAAAGCTCTGGTGCAGACCAAGGAAATCGTTTCCGGAGGCGTGGGATGACCGCCGAGAAGGTGCTTGCCATTGCCCGAAGGGAGCTGGGCACGAAGGAGTCCCCGGCGAACTCCAACCGGGTGAAATACAACACCTGGTACTATGGCCGGGAGGTCTCCGGAGCCGCCTATCCCTGGTGCATGGTGTTTGTGCAGTGGTGCTTTGCCCAGGCTGGGGTCCCGCTGCCCCTCCGAACCGCCTCCTGCGGGGCGCTGATGAGCACCGCCAGAAAGGCGGGGCTATGGGTGACAAAGGATTACCATCCCTGCGACGTGGTGATCTACGACTTCCCCGGCGGCGCGGCTACGGACCACACGGGCATTGTGGAGCGGGTAACGGCCACTGGCGTGGTGGCCATCGAGGGCAACACCAGCCAGGCCGGGAGTCAGTCCAACGGCGGGGAGGTGTGCCGGAAGGCCCGTCCTTACTGCCAGATCGTGGGCGCGGTGCGCCCGAAGTTTGAGGAGGACGATATGGATATTTCGAAGCTGACCGACGCGGAGGTCCTGGCGCTGGGCAAACGCCTCCAGGCGGTGATGGGCAAGCAGCCCGTCAGCCCCAAGCTGGCGGCGGAGCTGGCGGAGGCCAAGGCCCTGGGCATCACCGACGGCTCCACCCCCGGCGCGTTCTGCACACGCGCCCAGGCGGCGGTCATGACGCTCAGAGCCTCGAAGAAGTAAGCAAAGGGACCAGGAAATGATTCCTGGTCCCTTCAGGCATTCTCTTCTTCCGCCATCGCCTTATTAATAGCTTCGTTTATAAATTTATTTGTAGACATTCCCTTATTTTTTGCAAATTCCGCTATAATTCGACGCTTGCCCTTTGGTACAATAACGTCAATCCGGTCATACGCCTTTTTGTTATACCGGGCGGTTGCCTCTTGCTGGGCTTTCGAATTTGCCATTCCCACACCTCATTTCAGGGTATGGAAATTATACTTGATACTTATGGAAGTATTGTATAATTCCATAAGTATAGTTTCGTCAATAACGCCAATTTCTATCATTACGGAATTATAGTATACTAAAAGAACCGGACGGAAGCCGTAAAACTCCCGCCCGGTGCATGGACCCTCTGCTAATGGGGAACCTATGGAAGCATGTCTAGGATAGCGTCACGCAGGTGGCAAGGGTCGAGCTGATACCTGTTGAACTTTCCTACCATGCGCAGCGCCAGGTCACGGTCTGGCGTCACGTCCGGGACGACCTCCACGATGTCACGTGCAAAGCAGTCGTAGGCTGCGATGTCATAGCTGACATACGTGCCGGTCTCCCGGGCGTATCTTATTTTGGGCATCATAATGTATTGAGTCTGGTCCTGCATCATGCCGGACATGGTTTCTGCATCTTGCATTTTTTTGATTCCTCCTCAAAATTTTATCGTCTTGAGGAGGATAAGGCGGTCCCCGAATTCGATAGGGAGGAGCCTTATTTTTTTGCCCTGGGGATTGCCCCGAATCCCCCCTTTTTTGCCCCGAATGCCTGCTGAAATAAGCAGAAAAGAGCGGAGGAAAATGGGGACAAAAAATCCCGAAACCGTTGTGGTTTCGGGATTTTTCCTTGGTGGAGACTACTGGACTCGAACCAGTGGCCTCATGCGTGTGAAGCATGCGCTC
>CAQVQZ010000001.1 GCA_948902155.1 uncultured Oscillibacter sp. | reverse complement strand
CTGGAGAAAGCTCTTTCCTGTCCATCTTTGATTATTTGCGGATAGGCTCTAAGGCTTATTTTAATGCGGGCTCCCGCTCCTCCTGATCGGACAGAATTTCGCTGGCGGGAATCTGCTCGTTGATAAGGTCCACGGTGTCCCTCTGGGAGAGCACGACTGGAATCGTCTTAAAGAAAATCTCAGCGTCAATTCTAAACCCGATATGCCGGACATAGTAGACATCCAAGTCGTATTTTTCCTGAACAGCAATCATATTCCGGCCATGGATTGCCGTCCAACTGCTGATTCCTGGAAGGACCTCGAAGCGGATCAGCTGTTCCTCACTGAAAGTGGGCAGGTCGTTGATCAGCTGCGGGCGGGGGCCAATTAGGCTCATCTCACCCTTCAGGATATTGAAAAGCTGAGGCAGCTCGTCAATACTGGTTTTTCTCAGAATTTTCCCCGACCTTGTAACCCGTTCTTCGTCGGACAAAGGCTTGCCGTTTCGGGTTGTCTCCACTCGCATGGAGCGGAATTTGTAAATAGAGAAAATCTCCTGATGGTATCCCGGCCTGCGCTGGGAATAGATAACCGGCCCGGGAGATTCCAGCTTTACCCACACTGCGGCCAAAAGCATGATTGGCCACAGCAGAAACAGCAGGAGCAGGGCAAAACAGACATCGAAGCAGCGCTTCAGCTTTAAGTACCGTTTCTGTCCAGCTGTCAGAACATCTTTGCTGATATAGGACATAATGTAAACCACCTATTGTATTTTATACCGTTTCAAAAGATGGACCCTTTTTCACGGTCAAACGTATCTGGCCGGATGGGCTTTGCTGGGGCTCCGTACGCAATCCAACCGTCCGGAATGTCCTTGGTAGCGATGGACCCCATACCCAGAGATGCCCGGTCCCCCACATGCACATAATTCCCGACCATGCACCCGCCGGAGACCTGGGCCTGCCGTCCTACGGAGGCGCTACCGAACAGGAAGGCCGTCCCGACTACAATAGACTCCTCCCCAACGCTGACGTTATGGGAGACCAAACACAAGCTGTCAATTTTACAACCCCTGTGCAGGACTGTGTCGTCAATGGCGCCCCGCTGGATTACAGCCAGAGCCCCAATTTTCACATCGTCCTCAATCTCTACGCCGCCAAACTGGGGCATGGGCACCGGATGTCCATCCCCATCCCGATCTGTGGTCATGCCGTCCATACCGACGATCGTATTTTCCCGGATCCAGACCCGGTTCCCAATACGGACCCGGCCCAGAATCTTTACCCCAGGGCCGATGTAGCAGTCCTCGCCAACCGTAACCTCGCCGCCGATATAGCAGCCTGGAAAAACCACAGTTCCCTTTCCAATCTTTGCTGTCCCGGCAATGTGGGAGCCGTTCCGCAGCTCCGTTTCCTCCGGCATGCAGAGCCCGGTAATCCCATGCCTCTGGAAAAAGCGGCAATATTCCAGGTGGGGATTCCGGCAGGGGAATACCGCGTGCTTTCCGGAGATTTCCTCCGGAATCTCCCAGGCGTCCGGCCAGAAGACCAGGCAGCCGGAGACCGTTCCAAAAACCGCCTGTCCATCCTCATGACCCTCTGTGATAAACATGACCGCATGGTCTTTCGGACGGCTCAAGGATGCGGGGCGGGTCACCCAGTAATTCGTCCCCGGCACCACATCCCCGGTATTCACACGAAAAAAATGCAGGTCTCCCATGATATCCTCCATATTCAAAGGCTTCTCCTGACCCGTCGGACCGTCATAAAGGCTTCGGCAGCATCCATCAGGCATTGGTTCCCAAAGAAATGCGCCGCGTGGCGAAGCGCCTCGCAGGAGCGGGGGTGTGGGTATTCCCGGACCTCGCTCTGATAGCAGGAAAAAGCCTGAAGCTTTTTTTCCAATGTGCCGGAGATATCCACCCACATATCCGGGCGGAAGCTGTGGGGATATCCCCACTCGCTGCTGCTCACTGTGTAAAAGGAGAGGAATTCCTCCACCCATGGATCCAGGGGACGGAACGCCACATTTGCGGCTTCAAACAAAAGCTGATGGTCCCGGTTGATATCGCCGCCATACTGGCAGTAAACGATGTTGGGCCGCAGCTCTTCCGAAAGCTTTTCCAGCGGCGTAATCAAATCTGTCAGCGTGAAGGTGTCCAGCCGCTGGTCCGGGAATCCCAAGGAATCCACCCGCTTTACCCCCAGAATCTCCGCCGCCCGCCGCATAGCCGTTTTTTGCCCCATGTCCTTGTGGTAGCGCAGGGATTCTCCTTCACACATCACAGCGGAATAAACCTGGTCGCCCGCCTCGGCGTGCCGGGCAGCAGTACCCCCTACGCCCAGCAGCTCGTCATCCGGGTGGGCGGCTACGATCAAAACCGTTTTCATAGCAAAACCGTTCTCCCTTAAAACTTCTGTAATTCTGGTGGCGGATAGCAAATAAAGGAGAGCCTTCCAGCCACCTGCTTATTTTCTCGCCACAACTGAAACAATATATTTTGCGCTACTTGGAAGCAGCCAATCAAACGCCTTGTCAACCCGCCCCAGAAGGCGCCGCTGCCGCTCATTCCTGCCAAACGTTCCGAGGAAGCCAAAGCAGCGCCAGCGTACCTCGGAAAAGTCAGAGCAAAAATCCAGGGCTTCTTCTATGGTAATATACCGCCAGGTATTCCATCGATTAAACTTTTTGCGGAGAAACTGGTGAACGGGCGTTGCCGTCAGATTCTCGGCAAACACCAAGTACCCCCCGGGTTTCAGCGCCCGGTACAAATTCCGCACCGCTGTTTCCTGAGCGGCTCTGTTATTGCCATAGCCAATTCCTCCCAGCACGCTTTTGAAGCAAATAACGTCATACTCCTCCCGGGCTTCCAGCTTTACCGCGTCTACCGCCGCATAGGAAATCTGCTTCTCCAAGCCGTACTTCCGGTGCAGCGGACCGGCTGTTTCGCTCGGATCTGACAGATCCGAGCAGACTATACTTGGTATAGTCTGCTATTCCCTCCTGTCCAAACAAAAGGGAAAGCCCGCCGCCGCGGGCGCCCACGTCCAGCACCCGCAGGGATTCTTGCACACAAATAGATGGAACATCCCAAAAATCTACCGCCCGCCGCCAGTTTACCGTATCCCACTCCAGAACATCCCGCTCGAAGTCCCTTGTCCACTTCATTTCTGCACCAGTCCTTTCACAGCGCCCCCAAAAGCGCCGCCGCCGCCCGCTCCGCGTCCTCCGCCGTCAGGGTGGAATACAGCGGGAGCGTCAGCTCGTTTACATACTGGGCATAGGCGTTGGGGTAGTCCTTCATAGCAAAGCCCAGGTTTTTGTAGGCCGTCAGCATGGGCAGAGGCTTATAGTGGACATTGGCCGCCACGCCCTGGCGGGCCATGGCCTCGATGACGGCGTTCCGCTCCGTCTCCCCCTTCCCCGTCAGGCGGGTCAGGTACAGGTGGCAGCTGGAGGACTCCCCCTCCCCTAAATGGGGGGCGGGTTCCACGCCCCGGCCGCGAAGAAGGCTGTCGTACAGCCGTACAAGGGCATACCGCTTTTCCAAAAGCTCCTGGTAGCGGCGGAACTGGACCAGCCCGATGGCCGCGCAGATATCGGTCATGTTGCACTTATACAGCGGGGCCGTAATGTCATATTCCCAGGCCCCCAGCTTCGTTTTAGCCAGAGCGTCCTTGCTCTGCCCGTGAAGGCTCATAAGCTGATACTGCTTATAAATCTCCTCTCCATCCAAACCCAAGTCCTCCCGCCAGACCACCGCGCCGCCCTCGGCGGTGGTGAGGTTCTTCACCGCATGGAAGGAGAAGGAGGTGAAGTCCGCAAACGCGCCGGACCGCTTCCTGCCCCGGAAAGCGCCGAAGCTGTGAGCGGCGTCCGCCAGCACCAGGACCCGGCCCAGCCGCTCCTGCATCCCATTGGCGGAGGCAAACAGGCCGCGCTTTTCCTCCACGATGGAGAATATCCGGTCATAATCGCAGAGGATTCCCCCTACGTCCACGGGAATGACCGCTTTGGTCCGGGGGGTAATGGCGGCGGACAGGGCCTCATAGTCCATCTCATAGCGGCCCGGAGCCGTATCCACCAGGACAATCTTTGCCCCTACATGGGCGATGACACTGGCGGAGGCCGTGTAGGTATAGGCGGAGGTAATGACCTCGTCCCCAGGGCCGATGCCGAACAGCCGCAGCGTCAGCTCCAGGCAGGCCGTGGCCGAATTCAGGCACACCGCCCGCTTTGTGCCGCAGTATGCGGCGATCTCTTTTTCAAACGCCTTCGTCCTGGGCCCCGTGGTAATCCAGCCGGAGCGCAGGGCCTCCGCCACCTCGGAAATCTCCTCCTCCGTTATGTCCGGCGGGGAAAAGGGTATCTTTTTCAGCTCCTCCATTTTCTGGTTCCTCCCTTGCTGTCAGCTTTGACTTTCCGGCGTTCACGCCTCTTTGGGGATGTGCCGCACCACCCGGCCGCAGTCCACATGCGTTCCCTCCGGCAAAACGGCGTACCGCTCGATCACGGACGCGCTGGAGATGATGCAGCCGGGGCCGATCTCCGCTCCGCTGCCTATCGCAGCCCTGGCGCAGACAACCGTCCCATAGCCCAGGGCCGCGCTGGGGGACACCGTGGCGTCCGGGTGGATCAGCACCGGCAGGACGAAGCCCGCCCGGGCCAGCTCCCCCAGCCAGCGCATCCGCAGCGCCTGGTCCCCTACCGCCGGGATGGCCGCGGGGAACTCCTCCACCCAGCGCTCCAGGCCGGAGCAGGGGCCTATAACCCCAGGCTTTGTAAGATCGTCGTCCAAAAAAGCGACTTTTCGGAAGACATTCAGCCTCTGGGCCAGTTCCCGGACCTCCTGGCCGTGGCTCCCTGCCCCTAAGATCAGCAGGTTCATCTCCCGGACCCGTACATTTCGAAGGAGGACCGCCTCCCGCTTTGCCTCCGCCTCCTCGTAAGTCCTGCCGTAACAGCAGCCGTAGATCAGCCGGCCCTCCGGACTCCTCCCCTTGGGATAGCGGGCCTCATAGCGCCCGTCCGCACGTTTTCGGATATTATTTCCCTGGCGCATCCGGGCTCCCTCCATTTCGTGGTCATACGTGGTCATTTAAGGCATACCCTTGCCTTTTCCGCTGTTCAGAATAGCACAGTCCTTTCAAAAATGCAAGCCTTTTCGCCGTTTTTTTCATTTAGGCAGAAAGTTTCTCCGCGAGGGAAAAAGCGAGAGACCATTTTTTAAATGGTCTCTCGCACAAGCATATTGCGATTGCGGGTCCAATCACCCTATCGGTGGCTCCGCCACCGCGTCAAAGGCCCCAGAAAGATACAAGTACATCGTATCATGGGGGAATCCTTGGGCAACGCCGTCCCGGACCCGCTCCAGGAAGACCTGGTTTTCCTCTGTAAGCTGGATTTCCTCCAGGCGGCCTTCACTCCACTCCTGCAAAAAGCGGTCCAGGGCCAGCACGCCGTCCAAGAATATATCCATCTGTCCGGCCCCGGCAACGGGCAGAACCTCGTTACGGTAGAAATTCAGCTGGAGGTTCCACGCCTCGTTGGTGGATGCCTCCTGGGCGATCCCCTCCCGGGAGCAGGCAAAGAGCTGTTCCAGCTCCCCCCGGGGCAGATAATAATACCGCGCCAAACCGGAACAGGCGGTGTAGGTGCCGGATTTTCGCATCTCCTCCACATAGAGCAGCCGTTCCCGGTTATACCGGCTGTCGTTTACCCCGGCCACCGCGGCTACATACTCCAGCTGGTAGCTTTCGTGGTCAAAAACGTCCCGTCGGGTGAAGTCCCGGAGCTTGTCCAAAAACTCCTGGGCGCTGCTGGTGGAAAACTCCGACGCTTCCTGAAGGACCATCCGGTGGCTGATCAGAAGGCCGCCGAAGACCGCCAGCCACAGCCACAGCGCCGCTGCCAGGAACCAGCCCCCCAGCTTCACCGCCCGTTCTCCTGCCGCCAAAGGCTTCCCCCACAGCAGGACAGGAAGCAGCAGCAGGAACCACGCCGTACACTGGAACGCCCGGATGGAAAAATTGATCTCCATCAGGCTGTGAACGTTCAGCAGCACCCAGCAGGCCAGCAACGCCGCCGCCAGCGGGTCCCGTTCCTCCCGGAGCCGCCGGAGAATCAGCCACAGGCTGCCCCCTACCACACCCAGCAAAGCCGCCAGGCCTAAAAGGCCCATGTCCGTCATAGCCTGGAGCAGATGGTTGTGAACATACAAGGATTCGTAGAAGAAGGGCTGTACGGAGGTATAAAGTCCCTCCGTGGCCCCCAGGCCGTGGCCGTATATAGGACTGGTCAGGAAGATTTTCCAGGCGTCTTTCATATATTGCACCCGGACTAAAAAGCTAAAGCTGTTAAATAACCCTTCATGAAGGCGGCTCACCAAGAGAGCAGGAGCCAATTTATAGGCTAGAGGGATTTCTATTTCCCGGACTCCGTCGCTAAACGCCGCCCGAAGGAGTCGGGTTCCCTCTGGGGCAAAAAAAACAACTTTTACCTCAGTTTCATCCTCCAAATTTATAGAAAAATCAGACAGCACATCATCCCACTTCCAATGAAGCGTTTCCGTATGCATCAGCGCTTGCTTTGTGGTTTGCGTATAAATATTTGCCCCAACATCTCCTTCACCCGTCCAATCGGCGGAAATCGTATATGTTCCGGCGGGCAAAACAACGCTTCGAAATAAAGTTGTTTCCCCAGCCGTAAAGGTAAAGGGCCCCTGAACATGAAAAGCGGCAACGCCATATGCGCCGCAGAGCAGAACAAGTCCCAGCAACACCGCTCCGATTACCTTTCCACGCCCTGCCAGCATCCTAGCCAAAGAGTCTGTCGCCAGCAAATCCAGTGGGAAAATCACCAGCCCAGAAACCAGCGTCAGCGCCATAGGCTGAAGCACCGCCTGGCTGACCATCGGCATAATGGCTACGGAAAAGCCCACCGTCACGGCGGCAGAGACAAACATCAGGAAAAACAGCCGCAGCCGTCCCTCCGTCCCCTCTGCCACCAGCCAGACCACCAGCGCCAGGCCAAAGCACAAAATCGCGCCCCGGCTCATGGAGAGGAAAAACATCTGGGCGTTTATCCCCAGCAGAACACAGCCCAAAAGCCGCAGCCAGCGTTTTCCCTCCGAATGAATCAGGTACAGCGAAACCAGGGCTCCCAGCCCCAAAATACAGCCGGAGACGTTGGCGTCGTTATAGAGACCCACAATCCGGCCAGCGCTATTTTGGGGAATATCGGAATAGGTAGCCCCCGCCCGTTCAATCAGGCTGTTGAAGACCCGGAACAGCGCACCGTTTCCCGCCGCGTCCAGGCACAGCAGCCCAATCACGGCGCTGACAGCAGCAAACCCCCAGAGAAGGCCCCGCACATGCCGTTTATCAAACCGGGCCAGCAGAACCGCCGCAATGGCAAAAGACGCTACCAGTTTATTAAACTCCGGCACGGCGGAATCCCCGAAGGGCGAGTAAATAGCGGCAAGACCGTTCATCAGGGCATATGCCCACAGGCCCAGCACCGGAATACAAAAACGCTCCCGGAAGCGCCGGAGCGGTCCCCGGCCCAGAGACAGCAGCAGCGCCCCAACCATCAGAATAATGGAGACCAATCCGGTCTGCACCGTCATACCCACCAGCAAAAGCAGGCTGAACAGCACAACCGCAGCAGTATCCAGATACACATTCTCCCGCCCTGCCGCAGAGACGGCGGGGGCCTGAACAGCCTCTACCCGAGGCTCCGGTTTCTTTCGTTTCATGGTTCCTCCTGAAATACAGGCCAGGGCCTGAAATTGCGCATGTTCAACAAGCCGTATTATTATATACCAAACCGCGCCGTATTTCAAGAACGGATTATGAACGCCCCCGTCACCCAGCAAGAAAGGGCCCCCGCTCCAAACGGAGCGGGGGCCCTTCTTGAGTCAACCTCTATGGGAGACCTTCAAACGGTTCAATAAGCGGTTCGCTTATTTCTCCATTCTCCAGTACACAGCGGTGACCTCGTAGTCGCCGTTCAGGGACAGGTGGACGGAAGCATAGCGCTCATCGGGGCCAACGTCGCCCTTGCTGATACCCTTCCAAGTGCTCTCCACAATGCGGGTGTTGGTAGCGGAGCTGTCCACGCGGAAGAACTTGCAGCCCTCGGCCAGGTCATAAGTATCGCCGTCAACCTCGATGGTGTCGCCGGTGACCTTGTCGACACTGGTGCTAACCACAACGCCCTTGTCGACGGCATCAGAGCCCACGCCGGCCTCGTAGTCCTCGTCGACCTCATACAGGCCGTCGTCCAGATCGAAGGTGCTGAACAGCTTCTCGTTGCCCTTGCCGCCCAGCAGAGCGCTGATAACGGCCTGGGTCTTGGTGTCGTTCCAGTTCAGCTTGATGCGGTTGGTGATAGTGCCATCCACAACGCCCTTGAACGCGTAGTACTCGTTGGTGCCGTTGCTGCTGTGCTTGACGTCCGCGCCAACCAGGTACAGGTCGGTGTTGGTCCGGTTGCTGACCTTAACGGTAGAATCGGTGGCGTCCACATACAGGAACTTGGCATAGGTCTGGTTATTGCGGGTCATGGCGCTGTAGAAAATCTTACCGTTCTCGATCTGAGGCAGGTTCTTCACGCCGTTGTACACCTTGAAGGTGTCGTCCTTGGTCTTCACGATGATGACGGTGTTGCTGTTCACGCGGATAGTGGTGCCGCCAAGCTCAACCTTGCTGGCGCTGGCAGAGCTGGTGTCACCGATGGTGAAGCTGCCCTCGCCGTTGGTGGCAGGATCCAGGATGGCCTTGTGCGTGGTGGTGTTCATCATGTTGGTGACGGTCTTGTCGGCAGTCACAGAGGGCTTGCTCAGCACATAGCGGCCGTTGCTGTTCTCGCGGTAGGTGACCCACTGGCCGATCCAGCAGTTATCCTTCTCACCAGAGTGGCCGGTAGTGGCACCCTGCTCAACGCCGTACTGCTTGTCGGTGGAGACCAGCTTGGTGGTGCCGTCGGCGAACAGGAGCTCGGCCTCGAAGGAGTTGCGGCCCACAGAGCTGCGGGAACCGGCGTCCAGAACCAGAGCGTAGTTCTTGTTGTTGTCCTTGCCCTCGGTGTACCACAGGACGTTGCCCTGCTTGTCGAGGTAAGCGGTGATGGAGGTGCCGATGTCCTGGCTGTCAACCTTCTGGGTGGCCATCTTGCTGTACTTGTACTCGGTGGAGCCCAGAGTGAAGCTCTCCTGGTCGGTGTAGTCCTTAACCTCGCCCTCAACGGTCTCGGCCTTGGCAACGGGCTTCTTGATGGAAGCGCCCTTGCTGGCGTTCGGCTTGTAGGCATAGTTGAAGGTCACAACATCGCCGACCTCGAACTTGTCGGTATCAAAGGTATCGCTGTTCTTGTCGCCGTCCAGGAAGGTGCCGCTCATGCCGGAAATGGTGGTAGCCTCTTCCCAGTCGTCGCCCACGGGAGCGATCTCAATGTTGGCGGCGTGCTTGCCCTCGGCCTCGTTGACGGAGACAACCTCGCCGATGTAGGTGTTGGTCACCACGATGGTGCCGGGAACGTTCTGAGTACCAGACTTGAAAGCCTCGATGGTGCAGCCCGCGCCGGTGCCGATGCGCTCGCTGTCGGCGACGCTGTTGTCATCGATGCTGAGAACCCAGTTGGCCGTATGGCCGGCGACAGTGGCCTCGTCCAGATCGTTCAGCCAGTCGGGACCCTCGTCCTCATAGTCGTCCTGGCCCAGCGTGTAGAACTGGTCGGGAGAGGTGCCGTCGATGAAGACGTTGAACTTCTTGGTGGTGGAGGTCAGGCTCAGGTCGTCATACAGGTCGGCCATGGTGACATAGCCCTCGTAGGAGACGTCGGCAGTATCGGTGTAGGAGCCGATCTTGTCGCCCTTCCAGGTCCACATGTGCTCGGGACGGCCGAAGCTGTCGCGCTCGCCGCCGTTCAGAATCAGGCGCTCGAAGTGCTCCTCGGCGAACTGGATGTAGCCGTCGCCCTCGATGTTGCCGTCGTTCTTGTCGGTGGTGGAACCGCCCAGAATGGTGTCATAGGTACGGAAGGTAGCCTGACTGGCCTTCTGGTTGATCTCCACGCCGTTGACGGTGATGGAGCTGCCGGGCACCTTGTACTCCACGGTCTTGGCCTTCAGGGTGTTGAAGGCATAGAGGCAGGCCTCTTCACGCTTGACGGGGTTGGAGCCGACGAAATCGTCCTCGAGGTCGTCGTCCAGGCCGATGCCGCGGACCAGCTTGGCAACGTTGACGCTCCAGTTGGCGCCGAACAGACCCTCGTTGGCGGAGTCATAGCCCAGAGCGCCCAGCAGCATCTTCATGAAAGCATAGCCGGTCAGGGTGCCGCTGGGACGGAAGGAACCGTCGGCGTAGCCGCCGATGATGCCCTGGTTGGCGCAGTAGGCGATGTAGCCCGCGAAGGTGCTGTTGGCGGGAACATCCTTAAAGGGAGCGACGCTGGCCGTCAGGTTGCTGGCGGCGGCGGGGCCCAGGATCAGGTTGCAGATGATCTTGGAAGCAGCCCCGCGGGACAGGGTGGCTTCGGGCTTGAAATCGCCGCCGGCATAGCCGTCAACGACCCCGATGGTGGAAATCACGTCGATGGCTTCATCATAGGTGATGGAGTCCGCGTCCGTGAAGTCCTTGGCGCTGGCGCCCAGCACGGTCAGGGACATGACCATAACCAGAGCCATAACCAGAGAAAGGAACTTCTTCATAGGTGGTTGTTTCCTCCTTTTTGATTCTGCCGGACCCGTCCGCCCTTCCGCCTCCGGGAGGCTGCGCTTCCTCTCCGTCCGCGGCCGGGGTTCCGGTTTCCGGCATTTTGAAATTTTGAAACAGCGGTTGCCTTTCCCGGCCGCCCCGGCATACATACCGCGGCTAGCCAATTCCGGTATCTGTACCGGCGCTTCCGGCAGGGCAGGGCTGTTCCATGTGCGTATCATAGCAGACCTTTTCGGGGATTGCAAGGGGGTTGCGGGGAGTGTAACAGAACTGTAACAAAGCAGGGATTTTCGGTTTTTTTGTCCAGACCCTGCCGGAACCGGAAACTTCCGCCTCACGTGAGGCCTGTCCGGCCCCGGAGGCCGGGAGGGCCCTCACCCCTCCTCAAAGCAGGAGAAGGCGGGATAGTACCGCAGGGGCACCGGGCTGCCCAGGGCGGCGGAGCGGTTTTTCAAAATTTTCAGCTCCAGCTCCCGGGGGTCCTTCTTCTTCTCCTCCTCCAGGCTGAAATCCCGGCCTCCCGCCCCCCGGGCCTGGAGGCCCAGCAGCACGTCGGCGGAGTAGTCGATGCCCCCGGACTCCTTGAACGCCGCCATGGTGGCGGAGGCGTTGTAGTTCTCCCGGTTGAAGGAGGACACCGCCAGCACCGTCAGCCCGTGGGCCCGGGAGAGCTTTTTCAGGCCGCACACCGCCCGGTCCAGGTTCTGCTTGTCGGAAAAGTGCACGTCGCTGGGCGCGATGATCTGGAGGTAATCCACCAGGACCACGGGCTTGCTCCCCGTCTCGGCAATGTGCCGCTCCACGCCCCGGCGGATATCCTCCAGCCCCGTGGCGTGGTCCCCCTCCAGAATCCAAATCCGCTCCGCCAGGGCGGCGTACCGGGCCTGGGCCGCCTCCAGGTGGGCGGCCTCCTCCGGGGAGGCCTTCCGCCTCCGCCGGGGGTCCAGCACCCCCCGGACCGTTTTCGACAAGGTCCGGCCCCGGCTGGTATCGGTCTCGAAGGTGATGCGGGAGATGGAGCGGGCCATCAGCTCAAAGGCGCTCATCTCCAATGTAAAGACCAGCACGTCCGTTCCGGCGGCGGCCAGCTGGTCCGCCGCCTGCATGCAGAAGGCCGTCTTGCCCAGGGAGCTGACCGCCCCCAAAACATACAGCCCCTCGTACAGCCCCCCGTCCAACGCGGCGTCCAGGGCGGGAAAGCCCGTGGGCCGGGGGGGCGGCGCGGTGCGGATATGCTCCAGCAGGGCGGGCATGCGCCCGGCGGCGGAAAGGCTCTCATAGGGCGGGTGGGCCGCCTCCCAGCGCTCCACGCAGTCTGCAAGATAGGCGGCGGCGGCGGTCCGGTCCGCCAGCAGGAACTCGTTCAGGTCCTTCCCCCGGGGAAGGGGGGGGCAGCGCTCCAGCCACGGAAACTCCGAAAGAAGCGCCGAGGCCCAGCCGTCCCCGGCCTCGTCCTCGTCCGGCAGCACCAGCACCGGGCCGGGCCGGGCCCGCTCCCGGAGGACGGCGGCGGCTTTTTCCTTATTGCCCGCTCCGTTCAGCGCCGCGGCGGGAAAGCCCAGCTCCTCGGCGCTGAGGGCGTCGAAGGTTCCCTCGGTGAGAAACACCGGGCGGTCTTCCCCCAAAAGCTCCGGCCGGAACAGGGGCGAGGGCGCGCCTTTTTCGTTGAGATAGCGCTTTTCGTCCACGCTCCGCCGGACGGCCCGCCCCCCCTGGCAGGGCAGGACCACGCAGCGCAGGGCCGGGTCGTAGCCCAGGCCGAAGTGCTCCACCGTCTCCGGGGACAAGCCCCGCTGGGCAAAGTATCCGGTTTCCCCCGCCCGGGCGGCGCAGGCCTCCAGGTAGGAGGGGTCCGGCGGAGGGGCGGACTTTCCGGGAAAGCTGCTTGCCGGGGCCCGGCGCTTCCGGCCCCCCGGCTCCACGGTTCCCGTGCCGTAGCGGCGGCTGGCCTCCTCCAGGGCCTCCCGGGGGGAGGAGAGGCCTTTGTCCATGGCCAGCAGGTCAAAGAGGTCGTAGTCCGCCCCGCAGGCGAAGCAGTGGACCTTGTGTCGGCGGGGATCGTAGCCCATGGAGGGGTTGCGGTCCAGGTGCTCCGGGTTCAGGCAGCGAAAGCGCTTGGCGGGATTGATACCCTGCTCCCGGAGGTAGTCCGTCAGGCGGGGGCGGAGCGTGTAGAAGGTGTCGGCCACGGCGGGGCCTCCTTTCAAGAAGCGGGGGCGGACGAAGGAGCCGCCGCTTTGTAAGATATCTTAATATATCTATAAGGAGCGGGGAACGGATTTTGACAGGCGGGGAAAAGGTGGGAGAAATCCGGGAAATTCCGGTAAAAACTTTCTTTTCGGCGGTTTAAAAATTGGAAAAACCGGGAAAACTGCCGGGGGCCTTTTTGTCCTCCGGCACGGGTTTGGGTCGGAAACGCACGGGGTGAAGTCGTCTCAGCACGAAAGCGGGTAGGGTTCCGCACGGTTTCAAGTCGGAACCGGACGGCGGAAAATGGCCGGTTGTGGAAGGTTGGCCGGGGGTTTTCCACGGAGGGCGGCGTTTTGGCCCCTGGCGGGGCCGGTTTGGGGAGGAGTGCGGCCCCGTTGTGGAAAACGGGCTCTTTTCTTTCCACAGGCGTTTGTTTCCGCCCGGCCGGGTTTCGGGGAAGTCCGCCGCGGCTTCGTGCGCGTTCGGCTTGGGCTCTCGAGCTGCGATCAGGGGATTATTCCTCCGGGAGCTCCGGCTTTTTCCGCCCTTTTCTGCTCTTTGCCTCT
The DNA here is from genome assembly GCA_948902155.1 of uncultured Oscillibacter sp. The sequence goes on along the minus strand of CAQVQZ010000001.1, from coordinate 37,892 downwards.
AACTGCTTGGGGGGCTTGTCCAGCTTTTTGACGTAGCCGCTGACGGCCTCGTCCACCCGGACGGTCATCCGGGCGGCCAGGAAGGTGTTGATGTTGTCGTAGTCCAGCTCCAGCCGCAGGGAGTCCCCGGAGACGGCGGCGATCTCCTCCATGGCCTTGCGGAAGGGGCGGAGGATGGCCTCGTCGTAGTTGCGGTTTTTGACCTCCTCTTTTGTGGGAAGGCCGATGTAGCGGATAATGTCCTCCACCCGGACCCGGAAAGCGCCGTCCTCCGCCAGAGGGGCCTTCCGGGCCCGGTAGAACAGGTAGAAGGCCATGCGGTAGGCGTTTTCCCCTAAGTGCCCCATCCAGTCGGGAATCAGCTGGTAGTACTGGGTCAGGAAGTGCCGCACGTTCTCGGCGAAGGCGATGCGCACCTCTCCGGTGTATTTTTTGATGCTGGCCTCCGTGGCCAGGTGGGTGATGTAAAAGGACTCGAAGTATTTTTTGAAGGACTCCGCCGTCAGCTTCATGCCCGTGATGGACTGCACGTCCTTCTTGAGCTGGCGGTAGGCCGCGTCCCGGGACTTGAGCCCCGCCCAGTCCATGTATTCCTTGATGTTGAACACGGCGGAGTTGTTCCGCCAGTTCTGGCTGTTGCCCTGCATCAGGGTGTAGATCAAAAGCCGGTGGGCCGTCCAGCTCAGGTTCCGGGTGTACTCCTGCACCGCCTCGAAAATCAGCGTCATCTCGTAGTCCTTGTTGCGGTAGCGGATGTTCTGGTTGCCGTAGGCGTCGGGCTCCGAGTAGGTGACGGTGATGCCGTTAGAGGCGGGGTGGAACTCCCGGCCCCGCTTCATGTTGGCCCACACGCCGCAGATGAAGTAGGTGGCGGGGCTGTTGCCCAGCACGTCGTATTCCGTGGCCTTGGCGGTCAGGTTCTCCTCGAAGACCTCCAGCAGCGCCGCCGCCAGGGCCTCCGCGTCCGGGTCCCCTCCGGCGGCGGCCTCCGCCAAGCGGTCCGGCCCCCCGTGGGTGTCAAAGAAGCCGTCCAGCAGTGGGAAAATCTGCTGAAAGTCGTATTGGGCCAGCTGGCGCTTGAAGGCGGCGGGCTTTTCGGCCTGTAAGGGCTTGAGGCGGCGGTAGGTTTCAAGCATCTCCTGGAACTGGTCGCTTTCGAGGAAGCGCAGGGGCGCGTCCTTCAGCGCGTCCAGGGATTCCGGGGATTGGGTCATGGCGGGCCTCCTTTGCCGGGCGGCGGTTTTTGAAACGGATGGTATCAATCGAAAAGTATAGCATAAAAGGGGGAAAAAGGAAAGGAAAAGTTTTTGGGCGGGCTGTGAAAGGCGCAGGCGCTCGGACAAGCCTCACGTGAGGCCGGTCAGCTCCTCCTCCCGTTGATGATCTTCCGCACCTGCCGCTGGCTGAGGCCGAACCGGGCCGCCAGGGCCCGGGCGTTTTTCCCGTCGAATCCGGCGCGGATCTCCCGGTCCCGGGCCTCCCGGGCCAGGGATTCCGGCTTGGGGATGTACAGGCTCTGGCCGCCCCAAAGGCGGATCAGCCGGAGAAGGGCCTTCATCCCCAAAGCGTCCGCCAGGTCCCGGTACTCCGGCGGAACGTCCTCCCGGCGGATGGAGCGAAGCAAGCTGCTGTTCATAAACAGGTCTCCTTTCAGGCGTTGAACGGGGACCGCCCCGCCCTGCGGCGGGGAAGCCCTTCCAGGAAAGGGGGCCTTGGGCGGGAAGTTGCACGCCGCCGTACAACGGGAGAAACATATTTTAAGGAAGCGCTGATTAAATCAACATGTGCAGATTTGTGCCGGAAATTTTCATCTAGCAAGGAGGAAAACCGCAGGAATCCTGACGGATTTCAAGGTTTTCTGACGCAGACCAGGGGAAATTTATGGCGTAAAGATGCGCGTGGGGATTTAATCAGCGCTTCCTTAAAAATTTTGTGAAGGATAGGCGGAGGGGCCCCGGGAGGCTTGCAAAAGGGGCCGGGCTGTGAAGATATAAGGAAAAAATAGTCAGAAAGAGCAATCAGGAGGTTGCAAACCTCATTTCATGGTGGTAAAATCTTTCCTGTAAAGTATTATTTTTATTTTCTTCCAGGTTTGTTTATTCAGGCGGCGCGTGTCTCACGCTCCGCTGTAAATTGGAGGTTCAAAAATGAAAGGAAAAAAGAGACTGCTGACATTCCTGCTGGCCCTGGCGCTTGTGTGCGGTTTGGCCGTTCCGGCCTCCGCCGACGGCGTGCCCTCTGCCGCCGCTGGAGAAACTGTTATACACGATTCAGGCGGGTATACCCATACCCTGTCCAATCCAATTCTGTATACCTTCAAGCTGAAAGACTTTTACGATGTCCCTTCGTTTGGGGATACCGTAGGGGATATATTTTGGCGTACCCCGCATGATTACTCTGATGAATATGACGTTTATGCTGTTCCTGTCGGTACTGTGATCCATGCCGACAAAAATACTTGCTTTTGGGACTGCATGGGCGTTAAAATGGAATACGAAGCGGGAGGCTGGCTCCGCAACTACCAAACCTCTTCGGAGGTGCTTGTTACAGAAAATGACGGGGTGCCGGAATTCACGTTTTCAAAAAGCGGCGTCTTTTACAGGTGCTACTTTACATTCAAAAACAACCACGCCTTATATACCGACACAATTTACATTTATACTCCCGGTACAGACGCGGCCTATGGGGCCCCGGATTCTTACAAGCAGGGCGCGGGAAGCGGCTCTGTCCCCAGTCCCGGCACGCCTGCGCCCGGCGTGAAGGAATCTCCGGTGGCTGCGGACCCCAGGGCCGAGGCAAGCGGAACGGACAACAACGGGTTGTGGAATTTCAAGAGATACGGCGCTCCTGTAAAGTCCTATCTTTACCCGCGCTCTGACGGTCTTCTTACCAGAGTAGAGTTTTTCGGGTCTTCCGATGCAGTTATTGAGGTTTACGATCAAAATTTCCAGCTTCTCTCCACGAAAAAAATCCTGGGAGGAAATCTGATGAAAGGCGGTTTTTTTGCCGGAGCGGATTATAACTTTCTGATCTATGGGCAAAAAAATCCCTATGAATCCGACAGCCAGGAAGTCATCCGCGTCATGAAATATTCCAAGGATTGGGAGCTTTTGGGAAGCGCCAGCCTGAAAGGGGCGAATACAACCGTTCCTTTTGACGCCGGAAGCCTGCGCTGCGCGGAGCACAACGGTTTCCTGTATATCCGCACCTGCCATGAAATGTATAAGTCAAACGACGGGCTGAATCATCAGGCGAATATGACGCTGGTTGTTCGTCAAAGCGATATGGCAATTGTGGACAAGAATTACGGCGTCGGCGGCAGCGGGTATGTGTCGCACTCCTTTAACCAGTTCATTATTGCCGGAGAGGATGGGACGATTGTCACCCTGGACCACGGCGACGCGTATCCCCGGGCCGCTGTGCTGTACCGCTATCAGAACCGGACGGACGGGATTCTTGAAGCGAAAGACTCGGTTCAGATTCAGAAGTTTCCGGGGAAGATTGGAGAAAATGAAACCAACGCCTCTCTGGGCGGGCTTACAGAATCCTCCACACATTACCTGGCGGCGGGGAATCTGGGGACTTCCCCCACTTCCACCCGCGACATTATGCTGTATGCCGTCAGCAAGACTGATTTCAGCCAAAGCTCCCTTAAAACGGTAAAATTGACAAATTATACCGGAACAGGCCAATATGGCGCGACGCCCCAAATTGTAAAGATTTCCGATAACCGGTTCCTGCTGATGTGGGGCGTGCAGACTCCGGCCGACGACGGGTTGTTTTACATTGACGCCGATCAAGAAAAACTCTCCTATGTGTTCATAGACGGTTCCGGCAGCCCCATAGGCCAGATTCAAACCGTGACGGCGAAATGCTCCGGCTGTGAGCCTATACTTTACAACGGCAAAGTGGTTTGGTATGGCGGCGACTCGTTTGAAAAACCCACATTCTACGCCTTGGATGCTTCCACAGGCGCGCTGGCGTCCAGGAAGATTGCGTGAAGGAACAGAGCGGGCAAGGCCTTAAAGGGCTTTGCCCGCCCTGCCTCCGGCTGGGGCCGGACCGGACCGCCATGGCCCGGGCGGAGATTTTATAAAAATTTTGTGAAGGATAGGCGGAGGAGCCACGGGAGGCTTGCAAAAGGGGCCGGGCTGTGCTATGGTAAAAAGAGTCGTTTCCGGAGCCTCCCCGGGGAGGCTTTCCCCCAAAAGGCTCCTATCATAAAGAGAAAGGCGGGCTCCGGCCCGGCGCAAAGTGATGTTTGGCGAAAGTGCTTTTGGATCGTTGGCGGCGGTGTTTTTCATGTCCATGGTTCCGGTGGTGGAGCTGCGGGGGGCCATCCCCTTCGGCATTGCCGCGGGCCTTCCGGCGTGGGAGGTGCTTGGCGCCGCCCTGCTGGGAAACCTGGTTCCGGTGCCCTTTATTCTGCTGCTTCTGCGGCGGGTGTTCGCCCTGCTGCGGCGGATTCCATGGCTGGGGGAAAAGGTGGACTGGCTGGAGCGGCGGGCCCATTTGAAGGGGCGGACCGTGACGAAGTACCGCCTGCCGGGGCTGGTGCTGCTGGTGGCGGTGCCCCTGCCGGGAACCGGAGCCTGGACCGGGGCCCTGGTCGCCGACGTGCTGGACATCCGCATGCGGACGGCCCTCCCGGCCATTGCCCTGGGCGTGGTCATCGCCGGGGCGCTGGTGACGGCCGCCTCCTGCGGCGTGGCGGAGCTGTTTTTTTAGGGCGTATCCCGCGGCGGCGGACGGGGGCCTCCCAAACCGGCCTTTCAATTGTCCGCAGGCTGCCGGAGGAAAAACCGGACAAAAAGAGCCGGACCTTTCACAAGGTCCGGCTTCTCTTATGGGCGTATGGGGCGGGCGGCTCCGCAGGGAGTCACTCCACCGTCACCGACTTGGCCAGGTTCCGGGGCTTGTCGATGTCGCAGCCCCGCTGGAGGGCCACGTAGTAGGCGAACAGCTGCAAGGGCACGATGGACAAGGACGGCTGGAGCAGAGGATGGGTCTCCGGCACGGCGATGACCGCGTCGGCGGTTTTCGACATCCGCTCCCGGAAGCGCTCCGTAGTGACGGCCAGCACCGAGGCCCCCCGGGACTTGACCTCCACCACATTGCTCATGGCCTTGTCAAAGAGGGCGGCATAGGTGCCCAGGGCCACCACCAGGGTTCCCGGCTCAATCAGGGAGATGGTCCCGTGCTTCAGCTCCCCGGAGGCGTAGGCCTCCGAGTGGATGTAGCTGATTTCCTTCAGCTTCAAAGACCCCTCCAGCCCCATGGCGTAGTCCAGGTTCCGCCCGATGAAGAAAATGGAGTCGTGGTTGAAGAAGCGGGAGGCAAAGTATTTCGTGTCCTCAAAGTCCTGGAGGTACGCCGCCATTTTCTCCGGCAGGGCCTGGAGCTCCGCCAGGATGGCGGCGTACTCGCTTTTCTCCACCGTCCCCAGCAGGTCCGCCAGGTACAGCCCCACCAGGTTCAGCGCCGCCAGCTGGGTGGAATAGCCCTTGCTGGTGGCCACGGCGATTTCCGGCCCCGCCCAGGTGTAGAGCACGTCGTCCGCCTCCCGGGCGATGGAGCTGCCCACCACGTTGCAGATGGCCAGGGTCCGGCCTCCCAGCCGCTTGGCCTCCCGGAGGGCGGCCATGGTGTCCAGGGTCTCTCCGGACTGGCTGATGGCGATAACCAGGGTGTGTTCGTCCACCAGGGGGCGGCTGTAGCGGAATTCCGAGGCCAGCGCCACCTCCACCGGGCGGCGGAGAAGCTGCTCCCAGGTGTACTTGCCCACCACCCCGGCGTGGTAGGCGGAGCCGCAGGCGATCATATAGATGTGGGAGACGCTTTTCACATAGGCTTCCGTCAGCTCGATGCCGTCCAGCACCACCCGGCCCTCCCGGACCCGGGGGGAGATGGTTTTGCGCAGGGCCTCCGGCTGCTCCAGAATCTCCTTGAACATGAAGTGGGGATAGCCCCCCTTTTCGGCGGAGGCCGCGTCCCACTCGATGCGGCAGCGCTCCTTTTCCAGGGGGTTGAGCTCGTCGTCGAACACGTCCACGCTCTGGGCCGTCAGCACGGCGATTTCCCCGTCGTTCATATAGGCCACGTCCCGGGTGTGGCGGATGATTGCGGTGGCGTCGGAGGCAATGAAGTTCTCCCCGTCGCCGAAGCCGATGATGAGAGGGCTGTCCTTCCGGGCGGCAATCAGGGCATTGGGATAGTCGGAGCAGATGATGCCGAAGGCGTAGGAGCCCTCGATCCGCCGCAGGCACCGGCCCACGGCCTCCAGCATGTTCCCGCACTCCCGGTAGTGGAACTCCAGGAGGTGGGCCACCACCTCGGTGTCGGTCTCGGAGGCGAATTCCACCCCCCGGCGGGTGAGTAGCTCCTTCAATTCCAGGTAGTTTTCAATAATGCCGTTGTGGACCAGGGCGATTTTGCCGTCCCCGCTGACGTGGGGATGGGCGTTTATGTCGTTGGGCTCGCCGTGGGTGGCCCAGCGGGTGTGTCCGACGCCCAGGGTTCCCTCCAGGTCCTCGCCGCCGTGGGTCAGGTCCGCCAGAGCCTGCAAGCGGCCCTTGGTCTTGCGGACCTGGAGGCCCGCTGCCTCCGAACGCACGGCCACGCCGGCGGAGTCATAGCCCCGGTACTCCATCTGCCGCAGCCCTTCCAGCAGCACGGGGGCCGCCTGTCTGCGGCCTACAAAGCCTACAATTCCACACATAAAATGCTGATTCCTCCTAATTTGAACATTAAGAGGACAAATGCGCAGTCACTTGCCTTCTCAGAGCGGCCGCGGCCCTTCTGCTTTGCGGTTGCCCGCATATTTGTAGGCCGCGTCACGCGCCCGCCCGGGCGCGGAGGGGCATCCGCCGAATGGTTCGATTGCAGAAGCTCCGGCGCGCCGGAACCTCTGACGCTCCCCTCTCCTCGTCACCGCCGGGACGAAATCCCGTCCGCCCGGCGGCCTGGCGCTTTTGATGGGGGTTTCCCCATGGCCTCCTTTCACCTCTGCGGTTTTTCTGGGGCCTTCCGGCCCTCCTGCATTATACGGCAAAGAAAGGGCGGATGTCAACTCGCGGGGGTCCTTCCCGGCAGAAAAACGACTTTGATTCGTGCAGAATTCCAGGGAAGGAATTCCCGGAAGTCCGACTAGGCTTCGTGCGCTCCGGGTGCGCTTTGACAGGGCCCGTCCCGGCGGAAGCCGGCCCCGGTCCGGTCCCGAAGCCCGGAAGTCCGACCCGGAACCGTGCGGCGGCGGACAGGGGAAAGCGGGCCGGGCGGACAAGCCTCACATGAGGCCGGAGGCCCTGGCGACAAAATGCGGCATAAAATGCGGGCGGACCCAAAACCACAAACATTGGTATGCCGGACGGGAAAAGGGACACAAAATGTTGCGAAAGCCACGGGCATGCCCTTCCGCCCCGGCCCTCATTTAGGGGGAGGGGAAGGGCCTTTTGCGGCGGCGGCGCACGAAATTACGTCGAAAGTCCCGGAGGCTTTGCACGAAAGCACATCGGATTTAGCGGACCCGGCCCCCGCCGGACGCACGAAAGCAAGTCGGAATTTGACGGAAGGTCCGCATGAAACAGCATCGGAAATCCCGGAAGGCCCGCACGAAAGCAAATCGGATTTTGAGAAAAGCCCGCACGAAAGTACGTCGGATTTAGTGGACCCGAGCCCCGGCGGGGCGCACGAAACCGGGTCGGAATTTGGGGAAGACCCGCACGAAATGACATCGGAACGCATGGAAGGCCTGCACGAAAGCAAGTCGGAACTCCCCCAAAGAGCGCACGAAATCAAGTCGGAATCTCCCCGGAGGAAGACCCTGGAAGGGGCGGGTCCCCAAACTGCCCCGTGGGCCCCGGAAACAGGGACGGCAGAGGCCCCCGGAGCCGTCTTCCTTTGGCTGGGGAAGACTGTAAAGCAGAACTACTTTATACCCGTGTTTCCCGCCGGGAAAGGGAAAAGCCCGCCCCTCCGGCGCTTTGAAGCCGGAAAGGCGGGCTGGAGGGGACCGGGGGAGGGGAGGTCAGGCGCGGGCCGTTTGCCTGCGGCTTTCCCGCCGGGCGCATCCCGCATTCAGCAGGGCCCCGCCGGGCAGGACCATGGCGCAGGCGAAGGGAGCCGCCGCCTGGCGCAGAAGGGGAAAGCCGGGGATGGGCAGGGGCAGGAGGGCCAGCAGGGCCGGGAGGCAGCAAAGGCCCCCCAGAGCCAGCAGGGCGGCGGGACGGCGCTTGAGGCACCGGACGGTCAGGGCCGCCAGAGCCAGGGCCGCCGCCGCGCCGCAGAGGTCCACCAGCACGTCCCGCAGCTCGCCGCTGCGCCCGGGGACAAAGGTCTGGTGGTACTCGTCCAGGGCCGCCGCCGCCCGCCGCCGCTTTATCCAGAGCGACAGCGCCGCCAGCACCAGCAGGGCCAGGACGAAATAGAGGAACATGTGGGCGGCTTTCCGCTCCAGGAAGGACAAAAGCTCCACGGCCTCCAGCCGCGCCGCCTCGGAGGAGGCGGCGAAGCCGGGGGACAGGGCCAGGAGGAAGCGGTATAGAAGGCGGTCCGACAGGGCCCCGGAGACGGAGGCGGGCTGGGCGGAGAAGCCCCAAACCGTCCTGTACCAGAAAACCGGGGGAAGCCAGAGGGCGTATTTTAAAATCGTCTCTTTTTTCATCGGCATGGTTGAAGAAAAGGAGGGCCTCACTCCAGGAAATAGACCAGGCAGTCCTGGCGGCCGAAGTTGATGCATTGCTGGTAGGTGTCGAAGTACAAATCAATTTTGTTCCCCTTTACGCCGGTGTCCTCCGCCACGGCCTCGCCGTAGACGTAGCCCTTTTTGGTCACGACGTACATCCGGGTTCCCAGGGGAATGACGCTGCGGTCCACCGCCACGGTGCCCCGGTGGACGGCGGTGCCGGAGGCGGTGCGGGTGCCCACGCCGCCGTGTCCCGCCGTGTAGGCGGTGGCGGACATGGTGCGCACGCCGGTATAGCGCAGGGTCTCGCCGCCGGGCAGGGTCAAAACGCCGCTGCCGTCGGGGTTGGCCTCCACCTTTTCAAGGGCGGCGGGGGCCGCCGGGGCCTGGGTCTTGGGGACGGCGGTGCCGTATTCCACAATGCGGTCCACGGCGGTGGTGGACAGCACCTCCACCGGCTGGCGGGAGATAATCTCCCCGTTGGACCAGAGGAGCTCGTATACCATGCCCTGGACGCCGTCAGCCCCCTCCTGCACCACCCGCTCCGTGCCCTGGGCCATGGAGGCGTTGGGGCGGCGGACGGTGGAGAAGGCGGCGGTTTCCTGCACCCGCTCCCGGTAGGCAAGGTCCGAGGCCACGGTCACGTCCGGCCGCTCGCCGGAAAGGTCGATGCCGACGGCCTCCAGGGGGGAGGGGTCCGCGCCGTGGCGGAAAAGGAATTCGGAAACGGACTCCCCCGCAGCGCTGCGGGTCTGGATGACCCTGCCGCAGTGGTGAATGGTGACGTACTGGTCCGGCTCTAAGTACAGCTCGTAGCCGCCGTCGAAGCCCTTGGCGGCGTGAAGCAGATCGCTTTTCAAAGCGGGCATCTCCCCGCCCTCGGTCAGGACCAGGGGGGAGTCCCCCAGGCCGGTGACGATGTAGGCGGCCCCGGCCCATTCCTGGGCGGAGGCGCGGCCCATGGAGGCCAGGGCGGCCAGGGCCGCCGCCGCCAGGGCCAGGAAAAGGCGGAGAAGCCGCCCCGCTGCCTGCGCTTGCATACAGAAAACCTCCCAAAGCGGCTCCGCCCTCCGGGAGGGGAGGGCGAAGCGGATTGTTATTTTTGTTACCAGCGAAAAGTACGGTTTAATTATACACGGCAGCGGCAGTTTTGTCAAGTTTTTGCCGGAAGGGGCAAAAAATGTTCGCCCTTTCGCCGGGAAGCCGGGAGGGGGAAGGCGTAACGGTAACAAAAATGACAAGGCTGGGAGGGAAGGGGGGGCCTCCTCACTCCTCCCCCAGCTCTTTGCGCAGGGCCTCCACCGTCCGGCGGAGCTCCTCCAGGTTGCCCAGGCAGGTTTCCAGCTTTTTGCGCAGCACCGCCCGGTCCGGCTCCGCCGAGAGGTCCAGGGCCCGGAGCTGGGCGGTGGAGCGGCGGATGGACCGCCCGAAGGAGTCCACGGACCGCAGGGGGCTGGGGGGCGCTTTGGCAGCCGGGGGCGGGGGGGCCTCCCCGGCGGCCTTGGCCCAGGAGATGGCCCGGTGGACCAGGGCGGGAAAATCCCCCTTGGGCTCGGTTTTCTCCACGTATGCCTGCACCGCCGCCTGGAGGGGGACGTTTTTCTGCCGGGCCAGCTCGTAGGCGTCGGTCATGGTCATGCGCCCGTCCTCCGCCCAGGCGGAGAGGGTTTCGTTCAGGTTCAGAAGGTCCAGGTAGCGCTCCACCGTGGCCCGGCTGAGCTCCGTCTGCTCCGCCATCAGCTCCGCCTGGGCCTTCACGTTTTCCGGCAGCTTTCCCTCCCGCGCCAGCACCTCCCGCAGGGTCTCCAGCTGCCGGGCCATGTCGAAGGGGGAGAGGTTGCGGCGGTGGAGGTTGGCCCCCATCAGGGCCCGGAGCTCCGTCAGCGTGTCCTCGTAGCGGCGGACCTTGCAGGGGGCGGTGGTCCGGCCCAGCCTCCGGGCGGCCATGACCCGCCTGTGCCCGCTGACGATGCGGAACCGCTCCGCCCCCGGGGGGCAGCCCTCCACGGGGGTGACCACGATGTCCTCCAGAAAGCCGTCCTTGTCCAGGGAGGCCAGGGTGGAGAGAAACTGCTCGTCCTCCGCCATGGAAAAGCGGTTGAGGGGGTTGTCCTCCAGAGCGTCCAGGGGAAGCTGGCGCACCAGCTCGCCGTTCACCGCCGAAGCGTTCTCGGCGGTTTTTTGCAGCGTGGAGAAGATCGAGGGATTCTTCCTAGCCATCCGTCAGCCCTCCATCCGCGCCAGGAGCTCGTCCGCCAGGGCTGCGTAATCCGCCGCCGCCGTGCACCGGGGGGAGAAGCGGCACAGGGGCTGGAGGGCGATGGGGGCCTTTTTCACGTCGATGTTTTTGCGTATGTAGGTCTTGAAGGCCAGGCCCGGCAGCAGGGCGGGGAGGTTTGCGATCATCTCCCGGTCCAGGCTGGCCCCGGTTTCCACGGCGGTCATGAAGATGCCCAAAACCTGGATATCCGGGTTGCCGCTCTCCCGCACGTCCCGGACGGTCTCCAGCATCACGTCATAGCCCTCGATGGAGTTCTTGTCCACCTTGATGGGGATGAGGACGTATTGGGCGGCCATGAGCACGTTGATGTTGAACAGGGACTCCAGTGAGGGGGAGCAGTCGAAGAACACATAGTCGTAGGTGTCCGGAATCTGAGGCAGCAGGCGGCGCAGCACCGTGTCCCGGCCGAAGCGCAGCTCCTGCATGGCAAGAAGGGCCGGGGCCAGCAGCCCGCCCCCCCGGATGAGGTCCAGCCCCTCCGTAGAGGTGCGGCAGATGGCCTCCGCCAGGGAGGGGCCCTTTCCGGTGATTACGTCCGCCAGCGTGGCGGCGGGGACCTCCGTCAATTCCAGGTTGCTGGTGGCGTTGCCCTGGGTATCCGTGTCGATGAGCAGCACCCGTCCGCCCCGCTGGGCCAGCTCCCCCGCCAGGTTGATGGCGGAGGTGGTTTTCCCGGTGCCGCCCTTCTGATTCATGATGGCGATGGTTTTCATGCCCGTTCCTCCTTCCGGTCCAGCGCCTCGATGCTGTCCACCTGCTCCAAGACGCTGTCCAGAATCAGCTGGCTCATGCTCATGCGCAGCTTGGCCGCCGCCATTTTAATGCGGGTCCGCTCGTCCTCCGTGGCGTAGACCAGGAGCTTCACCTTTTTTTCGCCGTCCATCGGCAATTCCTCCGTTTTTCCGACATTATGATATCATGCGCTGAAAGACATTATGACATCATAATATCGCGCTGTCAAGGGGAAACGCGTCGAGGGGAGGGGGCCGGGGAGGCGGCGAAAAGAGGAAAATTCTGGACCTTCCCGGGGAAATATGGTATAATAGAACCATAACGCCCTGGAGGGGGTATCTTGAAGCCCCCGGAAGGGGCTTTTTCAGAATGGGGGAGTTTTTATGGTATTCATTTCCTATTCCTGGGAGTCGGAGGAGCACATTGCAAAGGTGGCGCGGCTGGTGAACCTTCTGGAAAAAAGCGGGGTCGAGGTGGTCTGGGACCGGAAGCTGGCGCTGGGGAAGCAGATTCCCTCCTTTATGGAGGACTCCCTGCAAACCTGCCGCCAGGTGCTCTTCATCTGCACGCCGGAATACAAGCGCAAGGCCGACCAGCGGGCCGGAGGCGTGGGCTACGAGACCAACGTCATCACGGCGGACGTGTACCGCGGCCACAACGACGTGAAATACATCCCCGTGCTGTTCGCGGGAGACTGGGACACCTCCATGCCGGTCTGGGCCGGGGGGAAGCTGGGGGCGGACCTGCGGAGGGACAGCATAGAGGAGTATGAAAAGCTGCTGGACGCCCTGGGAGGCCGGGAGGCCGCGCTGTCGGAGATAGAGGCCGGACCGGAGGAGGAAATCCCGGAGGAGCCCCCGGAGGAGCCCGCCGGGCCGGAGGAGCGCCGGGCGCTGGAGCGGATTTACGGGGAGCTTCTGGAGCTGAAGGAGTGGCTGGTAGGGCTCCGGACTGCGGCGGGCGGTCGCATGGAGGACCCCAGCCACTCCGAGGCGGAGATGTGGGAAAAGGTAAAAAAAATCGACCGGATGAAGGAGACCTATGACTTCCTTCTGCAAGAGAGCGTGATAAAAACGCTGAAGGAGTTTTCTTATTGCTGGGGAAATTTCGCATACATATACAAAAACTTTGAGAAGGAAGCGGCAGAGTTCGCCGCAAGAGAGGCCGAGCGGCAGACAAAAGGATGGCTGACTAGAATACTCACCGCGAAAATTGACACAGGGGAAATGATGCGAAGACGCTACCAAAGTTTGCGAGCTTCCTGTAACGACGCCCTCTCCGCCATCGCGCGGCGGCTTGGGTGAGGCCAAGGGCCCGGGGGAACCCCCGGGCCCTTCCCTTGGTGGATGGTGCGCTTTACAAATGATGAGGAGGGAGATTGGAATCAGGCGATTTGGTAAAGGGTGCAAAAGCGGTGCATGAAGACCGCGAAGTGGGCGCGGGAGGCGGTTCCGCCGGGATTCAGCGTCCCGGAGGAGGTGCCGCCCATCACGCCGCTGGCCACGGCCCAGGAGAGGGCCTCCTTGGCGTACCCGGCGACGTTGGCGTTGTCGGGGAACTGGCCCAGGTCCGCCCGGGCGGAGGTGGCATAGCCCATTTGCTGGGCGTAGCGGTAGAGCATGGTCACCATCTGCTGGCGGCTCATGGTGCCGGAGGCCCCGGAGCCGTCGGACACGCCGTTTTGCACGGCCCAGGCCTGGGCGGCGGCCATGTTGGAAGGAGCCGTGCCGTTCAGGCGGCCCAGCACCATCCACAGCTGCTGGCGGGTGACGTTGCGGTCCGGCGCGAATTCGCCGCCGCCGTAACCGCCCATGATGCCCTTTTCGGCGGCCCAGGCGATTTGGCTGCCGGCCCAGAAGCCGGAAGGCACGTCATGGAAGCCGCCGCCCCCGGAGGGAACGGAGGGCGTTGTGCCGGGCGCGGGGGTGGCAGGGCCGCCGGGCTTGGCGGGATTGGGCTTCTTGCTGGGCTTGGAATCACCGCCGCCGGAGGAGCCGCCGGAGGAGCCGCTGGAGGCTTCCTTCAAAACAGTCAGCTCGCAGAAGTCCGTGCATACTTCGCCGTTCTCGTCCACAACCTCAAAGTAAAGAACGGTTTTTCCGGGCTTCAGGCCCTTTACCACGGCGTACTGTCCGCCGTCACTATTGGGGCCGCTTTCCACAAATTCAGCAACGCTCAGATCGTCGCAGTCCCATACATAGCCATAGCCGCTGAGATCGCCGCCTGCGGGCGGCGTTATGGTGACATTAATCCGCACCGTGCCGCCCACCCGTACCTGGGCGGTAGGTTTGTCCAGCTTGACAGTGGGTTTTGCCTCGGGGGCCTCGGGGTCCTCCGGGACGGCGGGCCACTCGGGAATTACCGGAAACTCCGGCTCATCGGGCTCTGGCGGATGAGGCAGGTAGGACACCTCTCCGTGGGGCATCCTCCAATAAAGGGCGGATACCGCTCCATCGCCGTTCAGGGTAAGGCCCATAAAGGCGTACCTGCCGTCAGCGCCGATGAGACCTTTGCTGATGCCCCTCCAGGTGCTCTCCACGATGCGGGTATTGGTAGCGGAGCCGTCCGTGCGGAAGAATTTGCAGCCCTCCGCGAAGGAATAGGTTTCCCCGCCGATGGTGATGCCCTCCGCCGTGACGCTCTCCACCGCGTCCCCGGCGGAAAACACGCGGCCCGTGCCGAAGGACGGGCGGACCCAGTTGTCCAGGTTTACCGTATACAGGCCGGCTTCGAAGCGGAAGCCGCGGAGCAGAACGTCGTTTCCGTTACCTTGGAGAAGGCGGTTGATGACCTTCTGAGTGGCCTCATCCGGTTGTTGGCTTTCCCACTTTAGCTTGATGCGGTTGCTGATGATACCGTCCACAACGCCTCTGAAGGAGTAGTACCTGTTGTTGCCGTCATCGCTAAGTCTCGTGTAGCTGTTAGCCACCAGGAAAATATCCTGGGCCGGGCGGATGACGGTGGCGGCGGAGGCGTCCACATACAAAAAGCCGTCCCCGCGCTCCGTGAAGCTGTAGAGCACCTTCCCGCCGGAGATGTTGGGAATCCGTCCGGTTACCGTGATGCAGCCTCCGGTCTCTGTTTTTACAATAATCGTGGTGGCGGGCGTTAGGGGGAAGGAGGCCCCGTCCAGCGTCACGGTGCTTGCGAAGGCATAGTCGGCCGTGCCGTTTTTGGGGAGAACCGCCGTGTGGTCCTCCGCCTGCATGTTGCTGACGCTGTCCTGGGGGATTTCCTCCAGGGTAAGAATACCCTGATCGTCCCAGCGGCAGCTGACCCACTGGCCGATAAGGCCGCCGCAGGGCTTATCGGTGGCGGCGTAGCTGGAACTGGTGCCGTCGGTAAAGAGCAGATCGGCCCAGTAGGGGGCGCTGTCTGCGGAGTCGTTAACGCCCGCGTCCAGGACCAGGGCAAGGCGCTCCTGGCTTCCGCCCTCCTCGTCCTCCCCGCTCTCCTCCGCCAGCGCCGCCGCCGGGAGCAGCGTCAGCGCCATGCACAGGGCCAGTAAAATGGATAGCAGCCGTTTTCTCATACGCATCTACCTTTCAATGTATATTTGCCTGGGATACCGGGTTTCTTAAACCGCGAACCTTCCCTCCTCTCCCCACCGGCAGGAAATCCTACCTTTTCGTATTTCTTCCCGCAGCGGAAAGCATGTACAAAACGCCCTTGCTTTGGCGCCTTTTTCGTGATATGCTGAATTTTAGGAATCCATGCGGATTCAACAAAAAGGTAGACTTTTTTGCAAACCTTCAAAATCCCTCCGGGTGCCGCCGGAAAGGGTAAAAAAGACAGGCCAAGGGCCCGGGGGAACCCCCGGGCCCTTCCCTTGGTGGATGGTGCGCTTTACAAATGATGAGGAGGGAGATTGGAATCAGGCGATTTGGTAAAGGGTGCAAAAGCGGTGCATGAAGACCGCGAAGTGGGCGCGGGAGGCGGTTCCGCCGGGATTCAGCGTCCCGGAGGAGGTGCCGCCCATCACGCCGCTGGCCACGGCCCAGGAGAGGGCCTCCTTGGCGTACCCGGCGACGCTGGCGTTGTCGGGGAACTGGCCCAGGTCCGCCCGGGCGGAGGTGTCATAGCCCTTTTGCTGGGCGTAGCGGTAGAGCATGGTCACCATCTGCTGGCGGCTCATGGAGGCGGTGGGGTTGGAGCCGTCGGACACGCCGCTTTGCACGGCCCAGGCCCGGGCGGCGGCCATGTCGGCGGGGGCCGCGCCGTTCAGGCGGGCCAGCACCATCCAAAGCGCCTGGCGGGTGGTGCTGCGGCCCGGCGCGAATACGCCGTTTCCGTAGCCGCCCATGATGCCCTTTTCGGCGGCCCAGGTAATCTGGTCATAGGCCCAGAACCCGGCGGGCACGTCGTTGAAGGAGGGAACGGAAACCTCGGGCTCGGCAACCAGCACCTTGAAGGTGGCCTCCACCGTCACCTTGCCGTCAGGCATGACGAAGGTGTACTTGCCGTCGCCCGCGTCCGTCACGCGGATGGTCTTGCCGTCTTCGTCCTTCACGGTGAGCTTGTCCAGCTCATAGCCCTTGTGGGGCCGGACGGTGATGGTTACGGTGTCGCCCTCGTCGGCCCGGGAGGGGTTGACGGAGACGGAGCCGTTAGAGGTGCGGTTCACGCCGATGGAGTAGTCGCCGGAGGTGGAGCTTCCGCCGCCGCCTCCGCCGCCGCCGCCGCCGGAGGTGGACTTGGAGACGGTAACGGAGCAGGAGGCGGTAAGGGCCGTGCCGTCGGCCAGAGTTACGGTGACGGTGACGGTGGCCGTCCCCTCCTTAACGCCCTTCACCGTGGCCTTGAGGGGGTTGCTCTTGTCCTGGGCCACAGTGGCGGCGGTATCGTCGCTGCTGGCCCACGCGATGGTTTTATAGGAGCCGTCCTTCGGCTCCAGCGCGGCGGTAAGAGTCCCGGTCTTGCCCACCTTCACGGAGAGGGTCTTGGGCAGGGTCACGGCGGTGACGGGCTTGGGCTCATCTTCCTCCTCCGCAAAGGTGTGCATAAGGCTTCCGTTGCTGGAATCCTTTACGTCCTTGGCGTCGTCGCTGGTGAAGGTGACGCCGGGGAGATAGATGCCGATCTGGTCTCCGCTGGTCAGCCCCTTCAGGCTTTCGAACGTGCCGGTGTAAGCGCCGTCGGCGTCGGTCTTGAAGTCAAGAGACTCCGCCAGGGCGAAGGCGCTGTCCGCCTGTTTTTTGACCAAAAGCCCGCCCAGAGCGTAGGTGGCCTCTTTGCCGAGCCCCGTCAGGGAGACGGTGAGCGCGTCCTCCCCGGCGGTGAACTTGACAGAAGCCGTCTCTGCGGCGAAGGCCGTTCCGACCAAACCAAGGCAGAGAACGACGCTCAGCAAAAACGCGGAAATACGTTTCTTCATCTGTCTTAATCTCCTTAGCTTAGTCGACGTTCAGAGCGGCCAGGATGGAGGCCTGCCCGTTTTCAGTCTTAATCATATCAACGCCCATCACGCTTGTACGCTGGGCCTTGCCGATCACAACCCAGACGTTGTCCGTGTCGGCGGCGGGGGCGCTGACGGTGGCGCTGCGCAGGTCGTCCTCGGGGGCGTCCGCGGTAGCGTTGGAGGCGATGTAGGCCTTGCCGGACTTGGCCTCAATGAGGGCGACAAGGCTCTCGTTGGCCTCGACAGGCAGAGTGTACTCGCCGGAGGTCTGCGCCGCGATAGCCTGAGGCTTGGAGGCGCTGCTCTCCATGACGGCGAAGTCGGAGAAATGGCGGGTGTGGAAGGTGAACGCTCCGTCCTTGAAGAAGGAGTTGACGCGCTCCCAAATGCTGCCCTTCTGGTACGCGACGCAGGGGTTCTTCATACCCGTGGTGACGCTGCTTTCAACCTTGAGGGTGACGGCCACAGGGGCGGAGAAGTTGCCCGTCTTGCCGCCCAGGGTCAGGCTCACGCCGGCCTTGACGGTAGTGGTAGCGGTCATCTTGGTCACGGTAAGGGTCTTGACGCTGGTGCTGAGGTCGGCGGCGGGCAGGGCCACGGTAGCGATCTCGGTGGTGATCTCCACGGTGGTGACGCTCTCCGCGTTCTTGGCGGCGGTGATCAGCGCCTCGGGCAGGGTGACGGCCACGGTGGTGGCGTTGGTGGTCTCCACCTTCACCTTGACGGCGCCGTCGTCGGCGGCCTCCACCATACCGGCGGCCTGCTCCTGGGAGACCTCGACGGTAGCCTCGGCCTTGCCGTTTTCAACGGGGGCTTCGGCGGTCACAGTGTCGCCCTGGACCTCGCTGGCGGTGCCTTTGCAGACGTCGTCCAAAACCGCGCCCTCGGCAGAGCAGACGGGGCAGTCCTGGTTGACGTCGTCGGCGGTGCACTTGGTGTCGCAAATGCACTCGTCCTCAAGGACGACGGGCGTTCCGGTCAGCTCGCCGCAGTAAACGCCCTGGAGGGTGTAGTACTGGAACGTGTCCTGGTCCTGCACCTTCTTGAAGGTGTAATACTGGTTCGCGTCCTGGTCATCGCAGGTGACCGCTCCGCTGGAGTCGTCCACATTCAGCGTGATCTCCTTGCCGTTCAGCGTCACCTTCCAGGCGGCGGCGAGAGCGGACAGGGGCAGCAGGCTGAGGGCCATGCAGAGGGTCAGCAGAATTGCGGTAATCTTCTTTTTCATCTGGCTAAAATTCCTCCTGATTAGTAGGGTTCCCGCGCCTTTCCCGGCGGAAAAGCCGCGCGGGGCTGAGAAAATAATTCCCTCCTCCCTCCGTATTCATTCCCCCTTGGAGGGAAATGTCAAAAAGTACACCTTTTGACAGAAAAGGACCTCCGTCTCAACTGGGGGGAAATGTCACAAAGTACACCTTTTGAGAATGCTCCACCACGGCTTAGCCTATCATACTTATTTCCAAATTTCAATCTCTTTTCAAGAAATTTCCCCATTGTTACACGTTTGTAACATACCGGGCCCGTCCCGGGGGCGGCCCTCCGAAAGCTCCCCGGCTCCTGGGGCGGCGATCCGCTAGTGTCAAAAGGTGTACTTTATGAGATTTCCGCCGCCGTCCGCGCCTCCTGAGGAGGGGCGGTTTTTTTCTGTCCGATAGTCCCGGAGGCGGCGGTAGAAGGTGGCCCGGCTCATGCCGCACCGGCGGAGGGCCTCCTCCAGGGGGAGGCGCTTTTCCTCCCAGGCGGCGGCCAGGGCGGCGAAGTCCTCCGCCGGCTCCAGAGGGGGCCTGCCGAAGCGCACGCCCCGGTCCCTGGCGGCGGCAATGCCCTGCTCCTGGCGGGTGCGGATGCTCTCCCGCTCGCTCTGGGCCACAAAGGAGAGAATCTGCAAAACCAGGTCCGCGATGAAGGTTCCCATCAAATCCTTGCCGTTGCGGGTGTCCAGCAGGGGCATGTCCAAAACGCACACGTCCGCGCCGATCTCCCGGGTCAGAACCCGCCATTGCTCCTGAATCTCCCGGTAATTCCGCCCCAGGCGGTCGATGCTCAGCACAAAGAGCAGGTCGCCGGAGCGCAGCCGCTCCAGCATGGCCCGGTACTGGGGCCGCTCAAAGTCCTTTCCGGACTGCTTGTCCAGGTAAATCCGGCCCGCGCCCCGCTGGCGCAGGGCGGATAGCTGCCGGGCCTCGTTCTGGTCCGCGCTGGACACGCGGGCATAGCCGTAAGTCTCCATAACTCCTCCTTCTCTGCCGGGCGCGGGGGAAAAGCCCCCTCCGGCCCCGCCGCTTTTTGAAATACCATTATAGTATGCGCCGCTTTCCAAGGGAGGGAAAACCGGAAAAGAGGCGAAATACGGCCTTTCTTTTTTGGGAAAGCTATGGTACACTTGTAGCGCGGTCCTGCCGAGAGGGCCGCCGGACGGGTCTTTCACGCCAAAGGGCGTATCTATATGATTAAAGGAGAACGAGTATGGGCAGATATTTTGGAACGGACGGCTTCCGGGGCCGGGCGGGGCAGGGCCTGACGGCGGCCCACGCCTTTGAAATCGGGCGGTTTCTGGGCTTTTATTACGGCCGGGGCCGCAGGGCCCAGGTGGTGGTGGGCAAGGACACCCGCCGCTCCAGCTATATGCTGGAATACGCCCTCAGCGCGGGCCTTGCCGCCAGCGGGGCGGACGTGTATTTGCTCCACGTCACCACCACCCCCTCCGTGTCCTACGCCGTCCGGGCGGACGGCTTTGACTGCGGCGTGATGATCTCCGCCTCCCACAACCCCTATTCCGACAACGGCATCAAGCTTTTGAACCGGGAGGGGGAGAAGATGGACGAGGGCACCATCTCCCTGGTGGAGGACTGGCTGGACGGCTGTTTGGAGATGGACGGACAGGCGTACAAGGACCTGCCCATGGCCGAGGGGGACGCGGTGGGCTCCGTGGTGGACCACAGCGCCGGGCGCAACCGCTACACCGGATACCTCATCTCCCTGGCCCTCCACTCCTTCAAGGGCAAGCGGGTGGCCCTGGACTGCGCCAACGGCAGCGCCTGGGCCATTGCCCCGGCGGTGTTCCGGGCCCTGGGGGCGGAGGTCCACGTCATCAACGACCGGCCCGACGGGCTGAACATCAACTTAAACGCCGGGTCCACCCACATTGAGGGCCTGCGCCGCTTCGTGAAGGAGAACCGGATGGACGCGGGCTTTGCCTACGACGGCGACGCGGACCGCTGCCTTGCCGTGGACGAAAACGGCCAGCTGGTGGACGGGGACCAGATTATGTATATCTACGCCTGCTACATGGCGGAGCGGGGGAAGCTTCTGACCAACACGGTGGTCACCACCGTCATGAGCAACTTCGGATTGTACAAGGCCCTGGACGCCAAGGGCATCGGCTACGCCAAGACCGCCGTGGGGGACAAGTACGTCTATGAGTACATGACGGAGCACGGCTGCCGCATCGGCGGGGAGCAGTCCGGGCACATCATCTTCTCCAAGTACGCCCGCACGGGGGACGGCATTCTCACCTCGCTGAAGCTGATGGAGGTGATGATGGCGAAGAAGCTGCCCCTGAGCCGCCTGGCGGAGGGGATGACGGTGTATCCCCAGACCCTGGTAAACGTCCGGGTGCGGGACAAGAAGGCCGCCCAGGAGGACCCGGCGGTCCAGGCGGCGGTGGAGGCCGCCGCCGCGGCCCTGGGAGACGGGGGGCGCATCCTGGTCCGGGAGTCCGGCACAGAGCCCCTGGTCCGGGTGATGGTGGAGGCCGAGAGCCAGGCCCGCTGCCAGGAGCTGGCGGAGGGCGTGGCCAAGGTCCTGCGGGAGAAGTGGGCGGAATGAAAAAAGGAGCCCCGGCGGGCGGGGGAGGCGGCAGGCCGTGACGCCTTATCTCCTTTTGATGGGGGCGGGCCTTGCCGGGGGGCCGCTGCTGGAGCGCCGCCCCCAATGGCGCAGGGCGTTTTTGCTGGCCCTGGGGGCGGCCTGCTGGCTGCTGGCGGCCCTGCGCTACGTGACGGGCTTTGACTACCGCTCCTACGAAACGTTCTTCCAAAACATTGCTGCCCGGGGCCTTGGGGGATCGGGGGCGGAGATGGGCTTTCGCCTTCTGGCCCTGGCGGTGGCGGAGGCGGGAGGCGGCTACCGGGCCTTCCTCTTTGTTTTCCACCTGCTGCTGACCGTCCTGGTCTTCGCCTGGATCGGGCGGTACTCCGCCGCCCCCTGGATGAGCGTTTATTTGTTTGTGGCCCTCCAGTATTACGCCATGAGCATGAACCTGCTGCGCCAGGCCCTGGCCGCCGCCATCGTTTTGTGGGCCTATCCGTTTTTGAAGTCCCGCCGCTTTCTGCCCTTTTGCGGCGTGGTGCTTCTGGCCGCCTGCTTCCACCGGACGGCCCTGGTGGTGCTGCCGTTTTACGTTCTTTTGAACCTGCGGGTCTCCCGGCTGCACTACGGGCTGGCCGCCGCCGCTGCTGCCGCCGCCTACCTGGGGGCCGACCCGCTGCTCCGGGCGGTGACAGGGGCCCTTGGCCGTTACGGGGGGTATTTCGGCGGGCGGTACTGGCAGGCCAACGGATTTTCCTATGTCCTGCTCCCCCTGGGCTGCCTGGCCTTTGCCCTGCCGCTGATGCGCCGGGGGGCCCGGGACCCCGCCGCTTCCCCGGTGCTGGCCAACAGCGTGTTTTACGCCTCGCTGATGCAGCTGTTCATTACCCGCCATTTTATTTTGGAGCGGCTGTCCGTTTACCCGGCCATGCTGGCCCTTCTGGCGCTGCCGGAGGCGGCCCGCCAGGGCGGCGGACGGTTTTCCGAAAAGACCCGGACCGCTATCCTGGCCGCCGGGGCCTTCCTCTACTTCCTCTTTGCGGCGCGGGAGGGCTTTCACGGCGTATATCCGTATCACGGCGTATGGTCCCGGGCCATGGTCCCTTGAGAGAATGTGAAGACGCAAAAGACGGCCGGAGGGAATTCCCTCCGGCCGTCTGCCGAATTTGCAGATACGCCCGGTTCAAGGCTTGCGGGCGGCTTGTTTCCGCCCTGCCGCCCTCAGGTCCGGCTGACCACGAAGGTGGGGATCACGGTGAAGCTGCCCTCCTCCGGGACCTGGTCGCCCAGGGCGCCCACCACGTACACGGTGGAGTTGGAGAAGGAGTACAGGTCCGCGATAGGCAGGTACTGCCAGCCCTCGGCAAGCCACTGGGTCTGGCTCAGGGAGACGGGCATCTGGTTTTCAACCGTCTCCGGCTGGAAGCCGATGGAGATCTCCTGGCTGCCGGGGCTTCCGGCGCTGTTCCAGTAGGTGTTTTGCAGGCCGCTCAGGTCCACGCGGTTATTGGTGACGGCCACGCTGACGGGCACGCCGGAGAGGTTGCTCATGGTGATGCGGGGGGAGATGGCCTTGTTGCTTCCCTCCAGGGCGCGGCTGAGGGTAAAGGGGACATAGGCGGGAAGCACCACGGTCATAAGGGTGGGCTCGATGGCGCCGTCCATGACGACCTCGCTGGAGGAGCCGATGGGGACGTTGCTTGTCTGGTAGCTGCCAGCCGCGTAGGCGCTGGTCAGCAGCAGGGCCGCGGCCAGGGCAGTGAGAAGCAGATTGCGGAAATGGGTTTTCTTCATGGTGGTATCCTCCTTATTATAGTAGTATGGGCGTATCTGCAAAAAGGGGCCGTAGGATCAGGTGAGGACGTAGATGGTGAGCGCCGCGCCCACCTGGCCGATATAGGAGTGGTCGTCCTCCCGGTAGGCCTTGAAATAGGCGGTGGCCGGGTATTCGCCGGGCTCCAGGAGCTTGTCCAGCCGGGCGTTTTCGATGTAGGACCCGGCGGGGAGGGCCTTCGTCTGGTAGATCAGCTCCTGGGTTTCGTCCAGGTACAGCTCCACCACCAGGAGCTTGGCGTTGCTTTCGGGGTTTTCCAGCATCAGGTTTCCCTCGGACCCGCCCCGCTCGAATACCGGGCTGGTGTTGATGGAAAAGGCGATCATGCTCTCGTCCAGCTGCTGCTGAAGCTCCGCCTGCCGCTGGGCCACGTCGATGCCGGGCAGCAGGCCCAGGGTGGCGTTTTCGTCCAGCTCCAGGGAATCGCCGGCCGGGCGCTGGAGCGCCAGGAAGGTCCCGGTCCCCGCCGCCAGCAGGCACACGGCGCACAGCGCCGCCAGCAGCCTGCGCTTTCGCTCTTTGACGGGCTTGTCCCCGGGAGGCGGGCTGGTTTCCGCCGGGGCGCTTCCCCCCGGAAGCGTTTGAATGTTTTGTTCCTCCATTCCGTTAACCTCCTTAAAATCGCCGGGTCCTCCGGCGGCGGACCGCCGGGGAGCTGTGGACCAAAACGATATTTTGTCCCGCCTCCGCCGCCGCGTTCCGGGCCCCGCCGGGCCGGGATACCCGGCAGGGAAGGGGAATATTTCCAAAAACTGGCAGAAAAGGGCGTGAAAAAGAACCGCCGCGGGAAACGGTTTCGCGGCGGGGGAAGTCTCATGCCCGGAAGGGGAAAAACGGCTTGCATTTCCGGCGGGGACGTATTATAATGAGGACACGCTATGTAAGCCGAAGGGGCGGACGGCGGCGGGGGCGGGACAAAATATCGTTTTTGCCCTTATGTCACCAAGCCCAGGCGCTCCAGCGTGGCCTGGTGCTCCCGGCCCGCGGTCAGAAGGTAGATGCGCGTGGTTTCGATGGAGGAGTGGCCCAGCACGTCCGCCAGGCGGACAACGTCGCCGCAGGCCCGGTAAAAGAGGGTGGCGAACAGGTGGCGCAGGTTGTGGGGGAACACCTTCCCCGGCTCCACCCCTGCCCTGGCGCAGAGCCGCTTCATCTCCGCCCAAATCTGCCGCCGCCCCAGGGGCTTCCCGCTTCCCGTGAGAAAAATCTCACCGGAGGCGGTCTTGTTTTTCCGGGCGTATTTCAAGAGCTTCCGGCACAGTCTGCCGGGAAGGAGGACGGTGCGGATTTTGCCCTTGAGGGCGATGTCCGCCCGGCCCCGGCGGGCCGCCTCCACGGTGATATACCGCACCTCGCTGACGCGGATTCCGGTAGCGCCGATGGTTTCCATCAAAAGCGCCAGCCGCTCCCGGCCCAGGGACCGGGCGGTCTCCAGCAGCCGGGCGTACTCCGCCCGGGTCAGCTCCCGCCCGGCGTCCCGGAACACCCGGCGCTGGACCTTGAGGAATTTCACCGGGCAGTCTGCCCAGCCCATGAAGCGGAAAAAGGCCCGGAGGGCCGCCAGCATGGAATTGACAGTGACGGGGGCGTACCCCGCTTTCAGCAGATGCTCCCTCCACGCGGCGGCGGCTTCCTGGGCGGCGGGTTCGCCGTCCAGGAAGCGGGCGAAGGCCCGCAGGTCCCGCAGGTATTTTTCCACCGTGCCCCCGGCCCGTTCCTCCTGCCGGAGATGCCGCCCGAAGGCTTGAAGCTGTTCCTCGTTCAGGCTGCGCCGCGAAATATTCATGATGATGCCTCCCATCCAAAAGTGAGTACTTTTTAGAGCCTATCCCGAAATTAGGCGTGCGCGGATTGCGCCGTTAGATTTTGGGTCAGACGAGGCGGTTTTCCGCTTACCGGGCTGTCGCCCGGCAAGGGAAACCAACGAAGTATGACCCAAAATATGCAAGCAAGCAGTGTGCGCATAATTTTGGGATAGGCTCTTAATATTTCTTGAGCGGAGCGGGATTATGTATATGCGTTCCTCTGCCGGGGTCAAAAAAGCAAGCGCCGGAGGGGGCCTTTCAAAAGGCCCCCTCCGGCGCTTATAGTCGGAAAGGTATTATGGCTTGGAAGGACGCGCCGTCAGCGGCTCCCCACCTCGATGACCCGGATCACGCCGCTGCCGTCGGCGTAGGGACGGCAGGTGTTGGCATAGGCGTGGGCGTCGTCCAGGGAAATCCAGGTCCCGGAGTCCTTGTTGTAGCACAGCACCGTCCCGGGAACGGAATAGGTCCTGCCGCCCACGGTCAGGGCGCTCTGCCCGGTCCAGGCGGAGTTGGGCACGTCTCCCAGAGCGTCCAGCTTCCGCAGGTTCTGGGCGTAGCCGTCGTTGCCCGCCACGCGGCTGACGGCGGCGTAATCCCCGGTGCGGACTGTGGAGGAGGGGGGCAGCATGAAGGGCCCGAAGCTCCCAAGGTCGCTGGAGACGGTGATGCGGTAGCCCACCTTCTGGGAGGTGGTGGGTTTATTCTCGCTGCCGGAGGTGACGGTCTCGCCCTCGCCCCAGACGACCTCGGCCCTGCCGTAGACAAGCGAGGTATAGCCCACGCCGTCCAGGACGATCAGATCCACCTTGTCCGCCCAGTTGAGCCGGGCGTAGGTGACCCGGGAGGAGGGAATGGTCCCGCCGCCCAGGCTCTCCAGGCTGACGGACTGGAGCGCGCCGTCCCGGTAGGCAAGCACCGTGACGCTCTCGGCCAGGGAGGAGGCGCCCATTCTGCGGCGGTCCAGGTCCAGGGCCCCGGCGGCTCCGCCGCTGAGGCGGGAAAGGCCGATGGCGTTTTTCTCCCCGGCCACCACCCGGACCAGCTGGCCCGGCATCAGCCCCGCGTCCAGGGAGCCGATGCCGCTGACGGGCCCGGAGACGGTAACGCCGCACAAAAGCTCCACCTCGGCAGTGCCGCCCACGCTCTTGACGATGCCCAGGGCGTTGCCGGAGGCGCTGGCGGTTCCGGGCTGAACGGCCCCGGCCACCTGGTTGTCCTCGGTCAGGAGGAGGGTAATCTGGCTTCCGGGCCGGAACCCGGCCAGGCTTGCCTGGGCGGAGGTCAGCACCGGGAACTCATGGCCCATGACGGTGATGGACTCCGGCTCCTTGGGGCTGGGGGAGCAGGCCTCGTAATACCCCGTCAAACGGGTGTCGCACACGCGGATGGTGTTGGTGGCGGCGGAGTAGGTGGCCACGTCATAGGGCCGCAGGTCCTTGGAGGAGGCCCTGGAGCCGTTTTTATAGATGGTGAGGCCGGACGCGCCTCCGGTCAGGGCGTTGAAGCCGTCGGTGGAGCCCTGCTTGTAGACCACCACCGCCTCGCTGGAAACGTCGCCGCCGCCCACGAAGATATACTCCACGTTCCCGTGTTCGCCCAGGTACAGCGTCACGGACGCGCCGGTGTTCAGCCAGGGCCGGGCCTTGGACCAGCTGGACTCCTCGCCGTTGAAATAGACGGTTGCGTCGGCGGCCACGGGGTAGACGCTGCCGGAGCGGTCGGTGAGCTGGGCGGCCTCCACCTTGGAAACCGCCGCCGTGACCCGCCGTCCCTTGGCGTCGGGGAGGAAGGTGCGGACCTTCTGCCCGTCTAGTACCAGCGTGCCCTTGCAGCCGTTGAGGGAGCCGTTGGAGGCCAGGTCCCCCGCCATCTGGTAGACCTTCCCGTTGGAAAGGCGCATGGCGGTTTCCCGCCCGTCGGGCCCCTTGGCGGTGGAGGAGACCAGCACCACGTCCTCCTCCAGGGTCAGGCCCAGGGAGCTTAAAAAGCTGCCGCCGCCCTTGCCGCCGGATTCGGAGCCGCCGGAGGCGCAGTCCGCCCGCAGGAGGTTCGTAAAGAGAACCGCCGCCGCGCCGCGGGTGAGGGGCGCGCCGCCCTGGGTGCTGCCCAGGCCGTCGGTCAGTCCGATGGAGGCGGCGAAGGAGAGGTAGCTGTCGGGCCACACGCCGCCGATGTTCTCGTCCTTATAGCCCAGGACCCGCAGGAGAATGGTAGCCGCCTGGCCTACGGTGACGGTGCGGTCGGGGTAGAATTTGCCGTCGGCATAGCCGGAGATGACCCGCTTGCCCTTGGCGGCCATGTTGATATAGGCCGCCGCCCAGTGGGAGGGCTTCACATCCGGGTAGACGGTGGCGGTGCGGTAAAGGCCCAGCTCGTCCTCGGCGTTGAGGACGCAGACCACCATCTTGCAGAATTGGGCCCGGGTGAGCTGGGCGTTGGGGCGGAAGGTGCCGTCGGCATAGCCGCTCATCACGCCCATCAGCCGCAGGGTCTCCGCCGCCTGAATGCTGCTGCTGTCGCCAAGGTCGCTGAAGCGGACCGCGGCGGGCGCGGCCTGGGCGGGCTGGAGCAGCAGGGAAGCCGCCAGGGCCGTCAGGAGCAGCAGGGACAGGATTCGTTTTTTCATAGTGTTCCTCCGTTAGTGTAATCCGCGAAAGGGCGGCCGGAAATGGGGGGTGAACTGTACTGTTCATGTTAATACAGGCCGCCCCGGAAAACAACAACAAAACGGTAACAGATTCGGCGGCCCCCGGGAAGAACGAAGCGGGCCGCCCTTTCGGACGGCCCGCCAGCTTGTCAAAAAGTCTTTTTGACAAGCTGTGACGGATTTCAAAACTTTAAGGTAATACCGCACAAAGATTGTGCATGAGTTGAGCAGTCAGATTTTTCGTCAGAGTGCATAGATTGAGTGCAGCCAATCTGACGATTGGCAAGCAAAAGCTGTGTGATATGACGGAAAATATGCAAGCAAATCGTGTGCAAAGCCCGAAGGGCGGTCTTTGTGCGGTGTTGCCTTAAAAAAGTTCTGAAATCCTATGGATTTAAATGGTGCAGGGAACCCCTCCTGGGTTCCCCGCACACACCCCTCCTTCCCGTTGCGGGAGATTTTGCGGTTTTTTGACGGTCTGACGGGCCGCCCTTTCGGACGGCCCGCGCCGTATGTCTGGCTTGTCAAACGGTGGGGGCCGTCTCCTCCGAGGGCCGGGGGGACTGCTCCCCGCCCCGGCGGCGAAGGCGGAACCTGGGGGGCTTCTTTTCGCCCTTGCCCCTGCGCCGGAAAACATGGCTCAGATTGTCGATGACGGAATAATAGACCGGGGTAAAGACCAGGGTGACGACGGTGGAGATGACCATGCCCGCAATCATGGTGATGCCCATGTCGCTCATCATCTCGTTGGTCTCGCCGATTCCCATAGCCATGGGGACCATGGCGAGGATGGTGGTCAGGGTGGTCATGAGGATGGGCCGCACCCGCAGGGGGCAGGCGTGGAGGATGGCGGTCTCCCGGTCCTCGCCCCGGGCCCGGCGGATTTTGATGTACTCCACCAGAATGATGGAGGAGTTGACCACCGTGCCCGCCAGCATGATGATGGAGACCAGGGACAGCATGGAGAGGTCCCGCCCCGTGACCGGGAGGCCGAACAGCGACCCGGTGAAGGCCACGGGGAGAATCAGCATGACCATGACGGGCATGAGGAAGCTTTCAAACTGCACCGCCAGCACGAAGTACACCAGCAGCAGCGCCGCCGCCAGGGCGATAAGCAGATCGCCAAAGCTCTCCATCATGGTCTCATAGGAGCCGTCGGTCTCCACGGCGTAGCCCTGGGGGAAGGTGTAGCCGTCCAGGATTTCCCAGATAGCCTGGGTCATGGCGGCGGTGTCCCCGCCGACGATTTCGCCGGAGATGGTGACCTGCCGGGTCTGGTTGGAGCGGACGATGGTCTGGGGGGCCTGCTCGATGGAGACCTGCGCCACGGAGCCAAGAGGCACGGTTCCCCCGCCCATGGCGGAGGGCACGCCCATGGATTTCAGCGCGTCCAGGCTCTTGGCCGCCGCGCCGCCGCCCCGGACCACCACGTCCAGCTCCCGGCCGGAGATGGTGACCTTGGTGGCGGTGGAGCCGGTGAGCTCGGAGCGGACCGCCGCGCCGATGGAACCGGCGGTAAGGCCGTACCGGGCGGCGGCCTCCCGGTTGACGGAGACCTTCACCTGGGGAATCTCGTCGGAGAGGGAGCTTTTCACGTTCACCGCGCCGGGCAGGGCCTCGATTTGGGTGATGAGATCGTTTGCCAGGAACTCCAGGGTGTCGTAATCGTCGCCCTCGATGTTGACGGCGATGTCGCCGCCGCCGCCCATCATGGCCCCTGCGTCGGAGGCGGAGACAGTGATCTCACACCCCGCGATGTCCTGGAGGGTCTCCCGCAGGGCCTGGGCAATGTCGTTGCTGCTGCGGCCGCGCTGGGACTTGGAGCCCACGTCCAGCATCATGGTGACGGACTCGTTGGAGGCGATGTAGAACATCTCCTGAATCTCCGGCACGGCCTCCTCCGTAATGGCGGAGACCCGGTCGGCAATGGCGGCGGTTTCCTCCAGCTGGGAGCCGATGGGCATGCTGACGCTGATGTTTACGGTGCCCTGGTCCATGTCGGGGATGAGGACCATTTTGGTATTCACCAGGGTCACGGAAAAGAGGACCACCAGGGCGAAGGAGGCCGCCATGCCCCAGAAGAGGTGCCGGGTGAAAAAGCCCAGGATTTTCAGGTAGAGGGCGCCGGCCTTCTCCTCCAGCCTTTTTATGGGGCTGGCTTTCTTCCCCGCCAGCCGCTGCTGGCGGCGGCGGACCTTCTCCTCGTCCAGGGTGAAGTAGCAGAGAAGGGGCACCAGGGTCAAGGAGATGACCAGGGAGGCGAAAATCAGCGAGGCGATGGTGAGGCAGAAATCCTTGAACATCATTCCCGCCATGCCCCCGGTGAGGGCCAGGGGGACGAACACCGCCTCGGTGGTGAGGGTGGAGGCCAGCACGGAGGAGGTGACCTCCTTCGTGCCCTCAATGCAGGCGCTCTCACGGTCGCGGCCCTCGGCGGAGAAGCGGTAGATGTTCTCCAGCACCACAATGGAGTTATCCACGATCATGCCGACGCCCATGGCGATGCCGCCCAGGGACATCATATTCAGCGTCAGGTTAAAGGCCCGCATGAGGACGAACACCGTCAGAATGCAGATGGGCATGGACACGGCGATGGTCAGGGTTGCCCCGCCCCGGCGGAGGAACAGCAGCACCACGGCCGCCGCCAGGAAAACGCCCTGGAGGATGTTCTGATAGGCCGCGTCCACGGTCTGGTTAATATACTCGCTGGCCAGGTAGGGGGCGGAGTACTGAAGGGAGGGGTTTTCCGCCTTCAGGGCCTCCAGGCGCTTTACCACCTGCTCGGAGACGTACACCTCGTTGGCGGAGGACTGCTTGGAGACCTGGAGCACCACGCAGGCGGACTCGCCGGACTTGGCCATGGCGTCCATGTCCTTGTCCTCCAGCGTGACGTTGGCCACCTCGGAAAGGCGCACCGCGCCGCCGGCGGGGAGGGAGAGGATCATGTTGGAAACGTCCTCCACCGTGCGAAACTTGGCGTCGGTGGAGACGGTCAGCTTTTTGGACCCGTTTTCCAGGCTCCCGCCGGGGTAGATCAGGTTCTGCCCCGCCAGGAACTGGGACACGTAGGAGGCGGAGAGGCCGTAGCCCGCCGCCCGGGTGGGGTCCAGCTCCACGGCGATCTGCTGCTCCACGCCGCCGTTCACCGTCACCTGGGCCACGCCGTTGATGCGCTCCAGGGCGGGGACCACCAGGTCCTCCGCCATGGTCTGGAGCTGGCTCAAATCCTCGCCCACCAGGGCGATCATGGCGGTGGGCATCAGGGCGCTGAGGTTCATGTTGATGATCACCGGGTCGATGGCGTCCTCGGGGAGGCTCACCCGGTCGAACTGCTCCCGGAGCTTGGCGGCGGCGATGTCCAGGTCGGTGCCGTCCACGTAGGTGATTTGAATCTGACAGGAGCCGTCGGAGGAGGTGGAGGAAATCTCGTCCACGCCGGGGACGGACATGATGGCTCCCTCCAGGGGCCGGGTGACCAGCTCCTCCATATCGCTGGGGCTGGCCCCGGTGTAGTAGCAGGCCACCACGGCCATGGGCATTTCCATTTCGGGCATCAGGGCCATTTGCAGCTGCGTGGCGAACATCAGTCCGAAGACGCAGATCAAGATGCTGGCCAGGATGGTGGCCACCTTGTGCTGAATGCTTGCTTTGGCGATACTCATCTTATATTATTCCCCCCGGCCCGCGCCGTCCTCCGGTTCCGCGCTCTCCTGCGGCGAATCCGCCGGGGCGGATTCCTCCCCGCCGGAGACGATGCGCACGGGATCGCCGTCGCTTAAATAGGCCTGGCCCACGGTGACCAGCTGCTGCCCGGCGGAAAGGCCGGTGAGGATTTCCGTCACGCCGTTTCCGGTGAGGCCGGTGGTGACCTCGGCGTATTTGGCCACGCCGTTTTCCACGGTGAAGACGTACCGGGTCTCCCCCCGGGTCAGCACCGCCTCGGTGGGAACCACAATGGTATCCTCGGAAACGTCGGTGTGGAAGGTCACGTCGGCGAACATGCCCGCCAGCAGCCCGTCGGTTTCGGCGGGGAGGGAGAGGGTGACGGCGTAGAGCTTGGTCTGGGGGTTGGAGGAGCGGTCGATGGAGCGGATAACCGCCTCAAAGGACTGGTTCGCGGCGCTGACCTGCACGTCCGCCGCGTCCCCGGCGGAGAGCTTGGGCATCAGGGCCTCGGAGACCTGGACCGTCAGCTTGAGCTGGTCCACGCCGTCGATGACGGCCACGGGGGCGGCGGTGGAGACGAAGCCGCCCTCCACGGCGTTCAGCGTCAGCAGCGTGCCGGAGGCGGGGGCCAGGATGTTGCCCCGGGAGTCGATGTTTTCCAGGGAGCTGGAGAGCTGCTCCAGGTTGGACTTGTAGTTCTGCATGCCCGCCTCCAGCTGGGAGAGGGTGGAGTTGCGCTGGGCGACGGCGGACTGCAATTGGAGCTCCGCCTGGTCGATCTCCAGCTGGGAGGCCGCGCCGATTTCGTACAGGGCCTTCAGGTCCTCCACGGTCTTTTCCAGCAGGGCAATCTGCTTTTCAAAGACCTCCCGCTGGTCGTTGTAGCTTTGAATAGAGGCCTGGTAGCTGGTGTCCACCGCGCCGTAAGAGGTCAGGGTGCTGTCCAGGTCCACCCGGCAGATGGCCTGGCCCGCCTGAATCTGGTCCCCGGCCTCGAAATAGACCTCCTCGCACTTGGCGTTGACCGCCGCCATGACGGTGGTCTGTTCCTCCGCGGTGATCTGGCCGGAGACGGTGTTTTCCGTGTAGATGGTGTCCGCCCCGATGGTCTCCACCTGGACGGCCACGCCGGAGGGCGCGGCGGGCTCCTGTTCGGGCGCTTCTTCGTCCGCGCCGCCGCAGGCGGCCAGGGACAGCGCCAGCAAAGCCGCCAAAAGGACGGCGGAAAATCTGCGCTTCATAGATTCCTCCTGTTATGTATGGGATTCAAGGGCAAAAGGGTAAAAAAGGGGGGTCAGTTCAAAATGCCGTGCTCCGCCGCCCAGCAGTAGCTGTTGTAGGAGGCGAACAGGTTCTCAGAGGCGGTGCGTACCGCCTCCTTGGCCTCGTTCAGGCTGTCCCGGGCCTGGAGCAGGGCGTTTTGGGAGATGGAGCCCTGCTGGAATTTCAGCTCCATGGCGGCGTACTCCTGCTCCTGGGAGGCCAGGGACACCCGGGAGGCGCTGAGAATCTGCTGGTTGTCCTTGACCTGGGAGTAGAGGGTGCGGAATTTCAGCTCATAGTTCTGCACGGTATTCTGGTAGGTATACTTGGCGGCCTGGAAGGAGTGCTGCCCCGCCTGGTAGGCGTTGCCCACGCTGCCGGGATTGGCGTAGGGGGTGTAGGCGTCGTCCAGCTCCTGCTTGGCGGCGTAGAGCTCGTAGCTGGCCTTTTTCGCCGCGGCCAGGTCCGCCTCCAGGTCCATGGCGGAAAGCTGCTCCGACGTGACGGCGGGGACGGCGCCCAGCTTGATTTCCCCGGTCTGCTCCGCGCCCAGCATCGTTTCCAGCTGGACCTTGTACACGCGGATATTCATCCGCAGGGTCTCCAGGCCGCTTTCCAGGCTGGCCCGGCCCGCCTTGGCCTGGGTGAGCTGGAGGGCGGAGACCTGGCCCAGCCGGTAGCGCAGCTCCAGCTCCTCCACGGTCCGGTCCAGGGCGGCCAGCTGCCGTTCCAGCCCGGCCTCCTGGGTCTCCATGGACACCAGGGCCGTGTACATGCTCTCGCCGGCCATGACGATTTGGTCCTGGAGGTTTTTCAGCTGGCGGATGGTTCCGGCGTTGGTCCGCTGGAGGCGGCCCTTTTTCAAGTCGTCGAACTGCTTTTCCACGGCGCTGTAGCTCTGCTCCAGCTCGGAGGCGGCGGAGCCGCCCACGCCCATCTGAAACAGGGCGTACTGCCCGGCGTTGATGGCGTTGAGGGAGTTTCGAAGGTCCTCGTACAGCTCGTCGTAGTCGAAGTTCTCCAGGCTGGTCACGTTTTCCTGGAGGCTCAGGATTTGCAGGTTTTTCTCCCGCATCCGCCGCTCCATGTTGGCGAAGCTCACCTCGCCCAGGGGGTCCGGGGGGGTCTGCGCCGCGTCCACCGCGTCGGGCCCGGCGGGGGAGGGGGCGTCCTTCTCCTCCTCCGGCGCGGCGTCCGGGGAGGCCTCCGCCCCGGGAGCGGCTTTTGCTTCGGGGGCGGTTTCCGTTTCCGGGACGGCCTGTCCGGCGGAGGCGCTTTCCTCCGCCAGGGCCGGGGCCATGCACAGCGCCAGCGCCAGAACCAGCGCCAGCGCGATTGCTCCTCGTTTCATGTAATTCTCCTTTGCTGCGTTTTTTCTGCGTTCTATAGTCAATAAACTTGAAAAGTATCAAAGATACTTTTCAACAGCGGCTTTCGCCGTGGCCGCCTTCGGCGACCAGTTTATATGACTTCATAGTTCCGTTACTGCGCGCTTTGCGCGCCGGCAGGCCTAGAGCCTGCTGCTTGAAAAATGGCAATGCCATTTTTCAAGTTAACGGACTATATATGATGATGGGCTGCCATCGGGATTTTGCTGTAGGATACACCTTCCCCCAGGGGGAAGGTCAAGGGTTTTTTTGCGGGTTCCGGATTTTTTCCGCACGGCTTCAAGAGGCGGCGCAGCCGTGTTTGATGATGTCCAGCCGCAGCTTCAGGGAGGCCCGGGCCGCCTCCCGGTCCTCCAGGTGGCAGAGGGTGTCCATAAAGGCGCTGCCAAGGGCCGCCATCAGCAGGGCGAAGACGTTGTATATGTACTCCCGGTCCTTCCGGCGGAAGGGGGTCAGGTCCAGCTGGTCCCACAGGCCGTCCAGCAGCATCCGGCCCGGCTGGCCGGGGACGAGCTTTTGAAGGTCGACGCCCTGGTTGTTTTTCAAAAAGAGGATGCAGCGCCCCAGCACGGGCTCCCGTTCCAGCTCCTGAAAGGAGGTCAGTCCGTCGAAGCAGGCCAGCTGGGCCCGGAAGATATCGCCGCCGGCTTTGACCAGCACGGAGCAGTAGATGTCCCGGACATGGGCCCGCACGCCGTCCAGCAGGTACAAGAACAGATCTTCCTTGTCGATGAAGTACTGGTAGAAGCTGCCCCGGGGGATACCGGCCTTTTTGATGATTTGATTGATCGACGCGTCCGCAAAGCGGACCTGGGTGAATTCGTCCCAGGCCGCGTCCAAAAAGCGGGCCCGCTTTTCCTCCGGCAGGCGGAGGAAGGTTTCACTCGGCATGGCGCACCCTCCTAAATTACGGCGGTTTGTCATCTTGTGACAGGCTGTCATTGATTATACCCGCCGGGGGACGCCGTGTCAATCGGTTTTCCCGCCAAAAGCGTGAATGTTTTGTGAATATTCAGGGGAGGGCTGGCAGGAGGGGCGGGTAAGGCGGTAGAAGGGACAGGAAAGGGGAGAGATTTAATTGAACAAAATCAAAGTTTTGTTCAATAGAGGGGAGACGCGGGGGGAATATCACTGTCTCCAACCGGACAAAGCGGGCCGCAGGAATTATTCCTGCGGCCCTCCTGTGATGTATTTACGGATATGGAAACCAAGCGGAACCGACCGGAACGGTCCGCCCGGCAAACTTACGCCTGCCGCCGGAAAGCCACGACCTTGCTCCGGGCGGGTTCCCCGTCCTCCTGGTCGGGAATCTGAACCTCGGAACCCTGCACCCGGTTGACCTCCTCCGGCTCATGGAACGTGGGCACGACCTGATGCAGGGCTTTGCGGATGACGCCGGGGTCGTTTTTCTCCAGGGCTGCGGAGAGGATGGACAGCTTGGCGCTGAGCTCCTCCGGCGTAATGGCGGGCTGGCGCTCCACAAAGACCTGGTCGTTTTCCGTCTTTTCAATGTCCCGGCTGGCGATCAGCAGCTCCTCGTAGAGCTTCTCGCCGGGCCGCAGGCCGGTTTCCACAATGTCGATATCCTGATAGGGCACGTAGCCGGAGAGGCGGATCAGGGTTTCCGCCAAATCCAGAATCTTCACCGGGCGGCCCATGTCCAGGACGTAAAGCTCGCTCTGCCGGGCCATGGCCCCCGCCTGGAGCACCAGCTGGGCTGCCTCCGGGATGGTCATGAAATAGCGGATGATCCGCTTGTCCGTAATGGTAACGGGCCCCCCTGCCTCGATCTGCCGCTTGAACAGGGGCACCACGGAACCGTTGGAGCCCAGCACGTTGCCGAAGCGGACCGCCGCAAAATCCGTGGCGCTCCGGCCCTTCATGGACTGAAGAATCATCTCGCACAGGCGCTTGCTGGCTCCCATCACGGAGGTGGGGTTCACCGCCTTGTCCGTGGAAATCTGGATAAATTTCTTTACGCCGAACTCGTCGGCGGTCTGCACCAAGTTCAGCGTGCCGAACACGTTGTTCCGCACCGCCTCCTGGGGGCTGTGCTCCATCAGGGGGACGTGCTTGTGGGCCGCCGCGTGGAATACGATGTCGGGCCGGTAGCGGGCAAAAATCTGCCGCAGCCGTTCCTTGTCCCGGATGGAGGCAATTTCCACCGACAGGTCCAGCCGCCCGCCATACTGGTAGAGCAGCTCCTGCTGGATGTCGTAGGCGTTGTTTTCGTAAATATCAAGTACGATCAGCTTCTTGGGGCCGTGCTTGACGATCTGGCGGCACAGCTCCGAGCCGATGGACCCCCCTCCCCCGGTGACCAGCACGGTTTTGCCGCCCAGGAACGCGTCCACCGGCGCGGGATTCAGGCGGACGGGGTCCCGGCCCAGCAAATCCTCAATGCGGACGTTGCGCATCTGGGCGCGGATAGGCCGCCGGTCCAGCAGGTCCAGGGAGCTGGGAAGCACCGTGATTTTTACCCGCCGAAGGCTGGAGAGCTGACGGAGAATCTCCTGGCGGCGGGGCTCGTCCACAGAGGGAATGGCCACCAGGATTTCCTGGATATTCAGGGACTTCATCCGGTTTGGGATATTGTCGATTCCGCCCTTTACCGGCACGCCGTGGATGCGCTTGCCGTGCTTGCTGGGGTCGTCGTCAAAAAAGCATTGAACGCTGTAGCGGCTGTCGGGGTTGTTCCGAAGCTCCTCCAGAAGCTGCACTCCGGCGGCGCCCGCGCCAACGATGGCGGCGGAAATCTGGTGGCTTCCCTTCCGGTACTGTATTCGGCTGCGGAAGACCCGGTAGGAAAAACGGATGCACAGCATGCCCAGAATCCACAGCGAGGCGATGGCTGTAAGCAGCAGGAAGGAAATCATGCTGACTTGAAGAACGTAGCGGGTTAGGACCTCATAGGCGAGAAAGCCGAGAAACGCCGCCAGCAGCAGGGATAAGTACTCCTGGCTTTCGGCGTAGCGCCAAAGACTGTCGTAGGTGCGCAAAAGCAGCTGGAAGGCCAGGGTGCAGAGGTAAAGCAGGGCCAGGTGTTTGGTAAAGGTGCCCTGGGTTACCGCGTCGCCGATGCTGTAGCGCATGGAGAACCAGGCCAGGAAAATAGAGACGCCGATGAGGATCAGGCTGTCGCATAAAAATACGATCAATTTTCGTAGATGCTTCATATGGACAAGGTCCTTTCCTATGGATCGTCCCCCGCCGGATGAGCCGGAGCGGGCGGAAAAGGCGGGCCGCGTTTCCGGGCCTGCCGCTGGTATAACAATATAGCACGCTTTTTGCCGTTTGAAAAGACCCTTTGTCAAATTTCCGGGAATTAGCGGTTTTTGAGAGTTGATAAAGACGATGTATCCGGGATAGCAATTTTTAAATTGAGTTGTATAACTAGACAAAAACAACCAGAACAGCCTGGAGATTTGCCAGTTTTCGAGGAAAACAGCCAGCGTTGGGATATAATGGCGCAGATCAGCGTTGACGCCTTCTGCCATGAAGGAGTCATTTTTGTTGTGTACATTGTAGATGTGCTTCTCAGAAAAGACGACATCCAGATACCCATAATGTCCGCCCGTGCAATAATACTCCGCCTCCGGAGCCGCGTCTGCCATCCTCTGGATTGTTTTGGACGTTTTATCCTGGCTTACCGCATGGCCCACAATCTGCCGTGGATTTCGGCTTACCATTAGCTCAGTTTAACTGCTCTTACCAGCATATAATTGGCCCAGCAGAGCAGGCGCAGAGCGTCAATATCCCGTTCACTGAAAACCATATTCCCACCATTTATGCACATTCCTGCGGGGCCGAAACCGTCCCTCCGCCGTTCTGGCGCAAGAACGGTTTCGGCCCTCTATGAGGAGCCAATCTATTGCCTCCCCATAGAGGACAGATTTTTTTGAAAAAGAAACCCGGGCCCTTTTCTGAATCCTTTGAATTTTCAATAGTTTCCAAGCTCAAACACCCAACAGACAACATTAGAAACCGGATCGACGAAAAGCAGGGAAAAATCGAGACCAATCTGTTGGGCGTCTAATGCCCCCACCCGCTGTCATAAAAGCTGGTAACGGCATAATCTCCAGAGCGGGTGACAAAGAAATCCGCCGCATCCGCCAGGTCCAACAGTGTGATATGGCAGACGTTCAACTCGCTTCTTTCAGACAGCAACGCTACCGCCAGGGTGAATTGGTCACCGTCCGAGACCAGCCTGCCCTTAATGTCATTGGAAACAGCTTTCCAGCCCTTGTTGTCCTGATCGAAGATGTGCAGCCCATCTATGCCGCAGTATTCATTAATCACCAGCATGCGGTTGGTGTTCAATATATAGTTAGAGATGAGCAAAACACTCTGCAAAGCAAAGTGGAAGTGGGCAAGGGACAAGA